>JBCCPW010000461.1:0-2162 GCA_039024735.1 Bacteroidota bacterium | reverse complement strand
GTGCCCTCGGCGAGCCTCTTCGCCGCTTCCTGAGCACGCGAGAGACGCGTCGCCTCGCGCTTGGCGCTCCTCACCTGCCACGCCACGCTCCGCTTGAGTCCCGGCGAGAGGGCATCCCACGCCTCGCGCGCCTCGGCGTCGGCGTCCAGCGCCGCCCCCAACTCGGCTCCCGGCTCCACGTGGTTCGGGTCCGGGTCGGCGCTCATCTCCACCTCCACGAGATCCCCCGGAGCCACGCCGAGTGAGCGCATCCGGCCCTTGCTCACGCCGATGAACAGGAAGCCGTCCTGCTTGCTGCGGTGCAGCGCGAGGTCGAACGGCTCGCCGTTCAGCGTCCCGAGGACGCGGCGGGTGTTGCGCTCGCGGAAGTCGTCCGCGATGTCCTCCGGGAGCGGCAGGCGGTGCTGGTACATCCCGCCCTGGGGGAGCAAGATGGGCGCGAGGAAGGCGTGCTCGTGGTCCATACGGCAACCTACCGCAGGTCGTGCTTTGGAGGCTCCGTTTCAGCACGGGTCGGCCCGGTGGACAAGGCGGAGATCCCCACCTCGGTACCGAGGCGGACGTACTGAAGTGGACTGCAACCCTGGGCGCGCGGGACCGATAGAGGCCGCATCGCTTCAGATGCCCTGATCGTTAAAAAATCAGCACTGAGCGTAACCCTCCCGGCCGTCTCCCGTTTGGTGGCCATCCGAGTTCGCCCCTACCGACTCGATTCAACCCTTCGAACTCAGACGTTTTCACACGTCGCTTTCTGACCTGTCATGCTGAATCTCCCCATCCCCCGCCGCTCCTTCTTGGACTCGCGCCTGCGCAACCACGGCCAGGAGACCCGCCGCGTCGCCGCGGGCAGCCGCACCGGTGACTCCCACCTCGGTCTGGGCCGCCGCGTCGCTCCCGAAGCGCCCAACCAGATCCGCCATCGCAGCCCCGCACGGCGCGCCCTCTAGGCCGTCGGCCCGCGCTGGCTCCGCCGCCGCCCCGTCCGCCCTCTCTGGGTCTGGCGGGGCGGCGCTTTTTTTGCCTCCTAGCCCCGGTGCCGAGGAGACCCCACGCATCGCCCCCAAGCACAGAGCGGCCCGCCTCGGTGCATCCGTGTGGAGACCGAGGCGGGCCGGGACGTGCGGCAGGACCGAGGCGCTAGCCGATGGCTTCGAGCACGGGATCCTCGGTGACCTCATCGGCCGTGGACGTAAGACCGATCTCCATCGTGTCGGCCTCCAGGAAGTGCTCCAGGTGATGCGCGCGGTCCTCGGCGCGGCGGAGGATGACTTCCAGCAGGCTCTTTGTACCGAAGTCGCTGTGCGCGATGGCGAGGTGGATAGAGTCGCGCAGCTTCTGGCAGACCCGCTTCTCGCAGAGGATGTCCAGTTCCAGCATCTGCCGGACGCGGTACTGGCCCTCGGGCTCGTGCTGGATGTAGGCGAGCTTCTCCTGCTCACTCGGGCTGCACGTCGGGATGCCACCGAGGACGGTGACCCGCTCGGCGATCCTGTCGAAGTCGGCGTGGATCTCGTTGTAGTAGCCCTCCAGGTGGAGGTGGAGGTCGCGGAACTGGGGACCGGCCACCAGCCAGTGGTGCTTGTGGTACTGGTGGTAGAGGACGCCGTAGGTGGCGAGGTGCGCATCGAGGTGGTGCGCGAGGGCACGGGCCCCGTCGTCGTTCAGGCCGACGGGGTTGCCCTCGTTCTCACCCACGGCGACGAGGGGCTCGGTGCCCATCGTGGCCTTGGCGAGGGATCCGGTGGGGTGCTCAGCGATCGTGGGGCGTGTCATGGGTGGACTTGGTCGGTTGGAAATCACTTCTAGCCCACGCGATGGCCCGTCCGGCTGTTCCTTGCGTTGCCACTCTCCGTTGACGTTTCGCGGGGATCCGCCTCGGTACCGAGGCGGGAACGGCCGAAGGCTTGGGGAGAGGGAGCTGGCGGTCGCCGAGAGTCCGCATCACGTGAGCGGATGAAACCGGACGAGGACGCAGGGACGCTCCGGCTCAGTGATGCGCTGACGCTCACGGGCATCCCTGAGGCGACGCACCGCCATCGGCTGGGCAACCGCTCGGCGCTAGGGCGTGCTGACGAATGGGGAGTTCGCTTGACCGGCCTCAGAGGAGCCACACCATCGCACCTACAAGATGTAGCAGCGCCAGGTAGTTGCGGGTCGTCTTC
>JBCCPW010000460.1:0-2264 GCA_039024735.1 Bacteroidota bacterium | reverse complement strand
GAGCACGTTGTACTGCGCCTGCGTGATGCCGTGAGGCGCGAGGGCGGTGCTCATCTCGCCCTGGATCCACGAGGCGGTCACCAGCACGCTGAGCAGCGATTCGAGCGCGGGCGATTCGAACTCGGTCTGCTGGATGAGCGCAGAGAGTGTCACGGGCATCGGGGTGGGATGCCTGTTCTACCAAATGAATCGGCCCGAGGGTCCCGAGGCGGGCTACGCGCCCGCCTTGTCCAGCACGATGGCCGGATGCGTCGCGCGGACGCGGACCCGGTCACCGACGGCGAAGTCCGGCCGAGGCGAGTGCACGAGACAGTCGATCCCGTTCGGGTCCAGCTGAACCCGATAGGTCACGTCGTGCCCCTTGTAGGCCCGCTCCACCACAGCACCGAGGCGGCCGTCGCCGTCCGCCTCGGGACGGATCTCGACATGCTCAGGGCGGAGCGAGACAAGCACCGTCCCTTCGGTCTCGCGATGGAGCCGGAGCGTGCCCAGCGGTGTCTCCGCTGTCGCGCCGTGGGCATCGGCGAGGGTGAGGTTGGTCTGGCCGAGGAACTGCGCGACGAAGAGCGTGCGCGGCGTGGCGTAGATAGCCTCGGGCGTTCCGATCTGGTCCAAGCGCCCGGCCTGCATCACGGCCACCCGGTCGGCGGTCTGGAGCGCTTCCTCCTGATCGTGGGTGACAAGAACGGCCGTCGTGCCCTCGGCGTGGAGGATGTCACGGAGGGCGCCCCGCATCTCGTGGCGGAGGAGCGCGTCCAGGCTGGAGAAGGGCTCATCCAGAAGCAGCAGGCGAGGACGCGGCGCGAGGGCGCGGGCGAGGGCCACCCGCTGCTGTTGTCCGCCGGAGAGCGCGTGCGGCAGCCGGGCCTCCAACCCGTTCAGCCCCACCCTCGCGATGACCTCGCGGACACGAGACGCGCGCTCCGCCTTCGTCCAGCCTCGCAGACCGAAGCCAACATTCCGCTCGACGCTCAGGTGCGGAAAGAGCGCATGGTCTTGGAAGACAAAGCCGATGCCTCGCGTCTCCGGTGGCACGTGCGTCCGCTCGTCCGCCAGGACGCGCCCGTCCAGTATGATCGTGCCCCGGTCGGGTGACACGAACCCCGCGATCATGCGGAGCGCCGTCGTCTTGCCGCATCCGCTCGGACCGAGGATAGCGAGCAGTTCCCCCTCGGCCACGTCGAACGATAGCCCGTTCACGACGGGCATCGACCCATCGCGAAAGGTCTTGGTGAGGCAGTGGACGTGGAGAAGCACAGACGGGGTGCTGAGGGTCAACGGAAGTATCGGCATGCAAACGCGCGCGGTCCGTCGGGGGTCAGCGAAAACCCTGCGCGGCCCGCCTCGGTGGGACCACCGAGGCGGTCGGAGTCAGGCGTCTACCGTGGGCCGGAACAGCTCCGCGCTCTCGGCGAACTCGCGCGCCTCGGCCACCATCACGAGGCGGTCGCCCGCCTCCACCCGAAAGTCCCCCGCAGGGTTGCCGACCGTTTGCCGACCCCGGCGGACGGCCATCACGGTGATCCCGTGCTGCTGCCGCAACGCGAGATCCGCGAGCGTCTGTCCCGCCGCGGGCGCGCCCTCGCGGACGGCGACCGCGCGCGTGTGAAGCCCCTCCTCGTCCAGCCCCTGGAGCACCATCAGGTGAGCCTCCTGGATGCTCCCACGCAAGATGTTGTAGTCGTCCTGGCGGACCGCCGCGACCTGCCGCTCGATCTCGGCCTTCGGGACGAGGTACGCGCCGAGGACCTGCGAGAACAACCGGACCGTCGTCTCCATTTCCTCCGGTACCACGATGTCCGCACCTGCTCGGGTCAGCATCTCCACGTCCGAGAGAAAGCGCGTCCGCGCGAGGATCTGAAGCGTCGGGTTGAGGTGGCGGGCGACCGCCGCGATGCGCCGCGTGGCGTCGCGGTCGTTGATGGCGATGACGAGGAGCTTGGCACTCGTCACGCCGAGGCTACGAAGGATGGGCTCGCGCGAGGCATCGCCGTAGATCGCGGGGGCGCCCTCGCGCCGAGCCTCGCGGAGGCTCGTCGGGTTGCGGTCGCTGACGGCGTACGGAATGCCCACGTCTACTAGACCGCGCGCGAGGCGGCGTCCCGCCGGACCGTAGCCGATCACGATGGTGTGGTCTTCCAGATCCACGCCGTGCCCGTGCCCCCCCCCGCCCAGGCCCGTCGCCGTCTCCACTTTACGTCCGAGCGCCGCCAACCGAGGCGCCAGCGCGATCAGAAACGGCGTCGCGATCATCAGCACCACCG
>JBCCPW010000459.1:0-2318 GCA_039024735.1 Bacteroidota bacterium | reverse complement strand
GTCGTCGAGTCGGGCGCGTCTCCGTGGAACGCCGAGGCGCGCGCCCTGGCGATGTTCCGCGACGGGATGGGGTCGAGCCTCACGGACGGGGAGTACGTCGTCAACGCCCAGGTCGTCGTCACCTTTCGGATTCAGTGAGCGATCCCCTCCCGACCATCCCGTACGCGCCGCTTCCCGTCACCGAGGCGGAACGCGCGCCTCGCGCCGAGGCGTTCTTCGGCGAGATGGACGCGCGGCGTTCGGTCCGCACCTTCTCGGACGCTCCGGTCCCGCGCCGCCTCATCGAACTCGCCATCCAAACGGCCAGCACGGCGCCGAGCGGTGCACACAAGCAGCCGTGGACGTGGGTCGCCGTCTCGGATCCCGAGGTCAAGCGGCGCATCCGTGTCGCGGCCGAGGAGGAAGAGAAGGCGTTTTACGCGTCCCGCGCCTCTGACGAGTGGCTGGACGCCCTCGCGCCCATCGGGACCGACTGGCAGAAGCCCTACCTGGAGACCGCGCCCTGGCTCGTCGTCCTGTTCGCCCAGCGCTTCAAGCCCCGCCCGGATGGCTCGCGCGAGAAGCATTACTACGTGCCCGAAAGCTGCGGCATCGCGGCCGGGATGTTCATCACGGCGCTCCACCGGATGGGCCTCGCCACGCTGACCCACACCCCCAGCCCGATGGGCTTCCTCCGCGACGTGCTGGAGCGCCCCTCGCATGAGGCTGCCATGATCCTCTTTCCGGTGGGCATGCCCGCGGAGGGGACCGAGGTGCCGGATCTCAGGCGGAAGCCGCTGGAGGAGGTCGCGGTCTGGTTCGAGGGCTGACCGCCTCGGTGCGGCCGCTCAGACACCGAGGCGGAAAAGCGCGAATCGGGAGCCGGAGACCTCGGGCATCAGGGAAACCCTGAACTTTCAGTGGTCAAGCGCGGGCGCGGGAGTGATCTTCTGGCCCCCCTACCTCCCGCCACACATGCTCAGGTCATGGGTCGCCGTTCTCGCGACCGTCACCCTCTCGGCTGCTGCCGTCGCGCAGCCAGCGTCCCTCACCGCTCCCGGGGCTCGGTCCCTCGCCTCGGTGGACGTGCTCCAACTCTCACCGCTCAACAACGACGCGCTCCTCGCGGAGGCCGACGCGCAGGCCCTTGCGCGGACGGCGCCCGGCCCTCTGAAGTTTGCGGCCCCTCGGATGGTCACCGTCGCGCCCGAGGCGCGCGGGACCTGGGAGACCCTCACGGACGGTCGCCGGGTGTGGCGGCTGGTGGTGTCCTCGCCCGGCGCCTACTCGCTCAACTTCGGTTTCTCCCGCTACCGTCTCCCCGAGGGGGCCAAGCTCTGGATCTATCCCGCAGGCGAGGTCCCAGAGTATCGCCCCTTCACGCACGAGGACAACGAGGCGCACGGCGAGCTGTGGACGCCCATCGTGCCCGGTGACGAGGCGGTGATCGAGGTCGAGTTCCCTCAGATGAAGCAGGGCGAGACCCCCGACTTTGACCTCGCGCTCGGTCAGGTCGGCCACGCGTTCCGTCCCGTGCTTCTGTCCCCGCGCGAGAAGTCCGCGATGGGGGTCTCCAAGCAGTCGGGCTCGTGCAACGTGGACGTGGTCTGCCCCGAGGGCGATGGCTTCCGCGACATCATCCGCTCCTCCGGTGGCTACACCCGAAGCGGTGTGGACATCTGCTCCGGCGCGGCCGTCAACAACACCGCGCAGGACGGTCGACCGCTGTTCCTGACGGCCAACCACTGCGGCAACTCCTCGGGCAACGCCCCCTCGGTGGTGGTCTACTGGAACTACCAGAACTCCACCTGTCGCACGCCAGGATCTGCGGCCAGCGGTGGCCCGGGCGATGGGCCTCGGTCTCAGTTCAACTCCGGGACCTCCCTCCTCGGGTCCGCTGGAGCGTCCGATTGGGCCATCCTGGAGTTCGACGATCCCATCGTTCCCGAGGCGGTCGTCTACCTCTCGGGATGGGATCGGCGCGACGCGGCGCCCACCTCGGCCATCGCGATCCACCACCCCGGCGTTGAGGAGAAGCGGATCTCGTTCGAGAACGACCCGACGAGCATCACGACGTACCTGGACGACGATCCCGTTGCCAATGGCACGCACATCCGTGTCGAGGACTGGGACGTTGGGACGACCGAGGGCGGCTCCTCGGGCTCCCCGCTCTACAACACGGACAAGCGGATCGTCGGGCAGTTGCACGGAGGCTTCGCATCCTGCACGAGCCAGACGCCAGACTGGTACGGCCGTCTGTACCGCTCCATGAACGACGGCCTCGCGGCGGTCCTCGACCCGACCAATTCGGGCATGGAGGTCCTCGATGGAAAAGAGGC
>JBCCPW010000458.1:0-2411 GCA_039024735.1 Bacteroidota bacterium | reverse complement strand
GCGGAGAGACCCACGCCGGGATCCGAGCACGCCGTCAATGAGAACACGAGAAGCGCGAGGGGAGCGAATCGGAGCATCGAAGGGGGAGTCGGTCCGCCTCGGTGCCCTTCATCGCTGCACCGAGGCGGTCGAAGAGGCGCCCCGTGGGGCGTCTCGGGCAAATCATGGGGCGCCAGACTTCGCGCCGTAATGCCCCATGTATCGCCTGATCGGATCGCGAGTCGCACGTGGTCGTTCAGATCGCGAGTCCGTCACGCTCCCATGCCCAATCGCCTCGCCGACGAGAAGAGTCCGTACCTCCTCCAGCACGCCCACAACCCCGTGGACTGGTGGCCATGGTCCGATGCGGCCTTCGCCGAGGCGGAGCGTCGCGGAGTGTCCGTCTTCCTCTCCATCGGCTACGCGACGTGCCACTGGTGCCACGTCATGGAGGAGGAGAGCTTCGAGGACACCGAGGCGGCGCGGGCGCTCAACCGCGCGTTCGTCTGCGTCAAGGTGGACCGCGAGGAGCGGCCCGACGTAGACGGCATCTACATGGCCGCGGCCCTCGCGCTCCACGGAAGTGGCGGCTGGCCGCTCACGGCCCTTCTCGTGCCCGAGACCCGCCAGCCGTTCTACGTCGCGACGTACCTCCCGAAGCGGAGCCGCGGGCGGCGCATCGGCGTGATGGAACTGTGCGAGCGCGTGACCGACCTCTGGCAAGAGAAACGGGCCGAGGTGCGCGAGTCGGCCGAGCAGGTCGCGGGTGCCATCGGGGACGTGCTCTCCGCTGCCGAGCCCGGCGAGGCCATCACCGAGGCGGACCTGACGCGGGCCGTCGGGCAGTTCGAGCGGCGCTTCGATCCCTCCAACGGCGGCTTCGGCTCGCAGCCCAAGTTCCCGACGCCCCACAATCTGCTGTTCCTGCTTCGGCAGACCCGCCGGACGGGCGAGCCGCGTCCCGCCGAGATGGCCGTGCGCACGCTCCGCGCCATCGCGCGAGGCGGCATCACGGACCACGCGGGCGGGGGCGTCCACCGCTACTCCACGGACCGGCGCTGGCTGCTGCCGCACTTCGAGAAGATGCTCTACGATCAGGCGGGCCTCGCGATGGCCTGGACCGAGGCGTGGCACCTCACCGGCGACCCGGAGATGCGCGAGGCGGCCGAGCACACCCTGGACTACGTCGTCCGCGATCTCCAGCAGGACCATGGGGGTCTCGCGAGTGCCGAGGACGCCGACAGCCTGGACGCGCACGGCCGTCGCGAGGAGGGCGCCTTCTACGTCTGGACCGAGGCGGAGATCGCCGAGATTATCGGCGAGGAGGCGCTTCCGTTCGTCCGCGCCGCGCTCGGGACCACGCCCGAGGGCAACTACCGCGACGAGGCCACGCGCCAGCGGACCGGCGCCAGCGTCCTGCACCTCCCCGACGACCCCGCCCGCCTCGGTGACGCTCTCGGAAGGACCGAGGCGGAGGTGCTCGCCCGCCGTCGCGAGATCCTGGATCGGCTGTTTCGCGCTCGCAATGTCCGCCCGCGCCCCCTGCTGGACGACAAGATCCTCACCGACTGGAACGGCCTCGCCATCGCGGCCCTCGCGACCGCCGCGCGCGTGTTCTCCCGCGAGGACTACGCCGCGGCCGCCCACCGCGCCGCCGAGTTCGTCCTCACGCACCTCCACCGCCCCGATGGCTCATTGCTCCATCGCTGGCGCGACGGAGAGGCCGCCGTCCCCGGCTTCCTGGACGACTACGCGTTCCTCGCCCTCGGCCTCACCGACCTCTACGCGGCCACGGACGAGGCGCGCTACCTCGGCCTCGCGATGGACCTGCACCGCCAGACGCGCGAGCGCTTCGAGGCGCCCGAGGGCGGGTACTACCTCTCCGAGCCGGACCCGGGCCTGATCGTCCGGCAGCGCGCCCTGGACGACGGGGCGTTGCCCTCGGGCCACGCCATCGCGTGCCTCAACGGCCTCCGCCTCGGTGTCCTCGCGGGAGAGCCGGAGTGGGAGGCGTCCACCCGCCGGGCGCTCGCCTCGGACGCGCGGCTGCGGGCCCACCCCTCGGGCCACACGGCGCACCTTCTCGCGGCGCAGATCGCCCTCGGTCCGGCCGTGGAGATCGTGATCGCCCCCGGAGAAGGCGAAGACACCCTGCGGGAGGCCCTGCGCGAGGTATACGCGCCCGGCGCCGTGTTTCTTCGCGCCACGCCCGAGGTGGCCGCGCTCGTGCCGTTCACGGCGTCGCAGACCGCCCGCGATGGCCTCGCGACGGCCTACATCTGCGAGAACGGGGCCTGCCAGGCCCCCACGACGGATCCCACCGAGGCGCCCCGCACCCTCGCCGAGACGGTGTCGGGAACGAGACCGTAGCGAGTTGGGTCGGGCAGACGCGCGGCTTGCACCTGACACGCCCTCGTCAACCCTGTCCGTTG
>JBCCPW010000457.1:0-2633 GCA_039024735.1 Bacteroidota bacterium | reverse complement strand
GGACGGCCGGGGAGCAGCGGCTCGAGGCGTGCGAACTGGTCGTCGGTGAGGGCGTAGCGGTGCTTCATGGCGCCTCGAACGCGCACCGAGGCGGCAGGCTGCGTGGTCACCGAAGATTCGATTCGTCAGTACGACCTAGCGTGTCCGGTCCAGCCCCGTCGGAGGGGAGTGAGACCGGCTCTCCCCGAGAAGCCTCGAAGGCACCTGGCGCGACTATCACCGGAGACACCGCACCCACCGCGTCACGAGCGGTCTCTTCGAGGTCAGCGTGGGTTAGCACAAGTGACGGGAGGGCCTGCTGTAGAATCCGAGCGGTCCGTTTCGCCGGGAAGCCCGGGTCCAGCGGAACGTAGGTCTTGCCCGCGCGCACCGATCCGAGAACGGCCGCGACGGCATCGGCTCCCTGCCGCATGTACAACGCCACAGGCTCCGGTTCGGGACCGAGGCGGTCCAGGAGCGTCGCCGCGACGGCGGCCGATGCGCGGTCGAGCTCGGCATAGCGGAGCGCGCCCTTGCCCCAACGCAGAGCGATCCGGTCCGGCACGGCCTCCAAGACACGCGCGAACCGCCCCCCCAAGCTTCCCTTCACCTCGTCGGCATGGAAAGGCACGGCGCCACCGGGCCGCGCAGGTGGGAGCGGGTACAGCCGAGGCATATGGAGGATGGGATGTGACACCGTGGACGCACGGAGCCACTCAGAGATTAGAGGGCGAGGAGTAATGTAAAAAATACGTCGTCGTCTCCCACAGATCTCCCGCCTCGGCACGTCCGCATAGGAACCGGACTCACTGGAGGCGACAGCAACCTCGTATCCCGACGCAGCCCCGCTCGTCATACACGAACGGCGCTGCAGCCTCTGGAAAAGGTGTGGGCAGATCATCCACCCATTGCTGCCTCATTCCACGGGACGAAGTGGTGGATGTAGTTCAGGTCCTCCTGTGCCCCTTCAATCCGCGTCATAGGATCGGCGCAGGGCGCCTGTTGACCCTGCATCACGATGGATCCGTCGCGGGTCTTGAACGAGGCCGTCCGGGTGGCGATCACGTTGGAACCCCTCGCCTTCGCAGCAGGCGCGACGGGCGATGGCGCTCCCGAGGCGGGCAGCCTTGACCTCCGGGTCGGCATCACGCAGCCGTTCGAGCTCGAGCAGGAGGGTGTGGTCCGCCTCGGGACCGAGGCGGGCCGCAGCGTTGTACGTCGTCAGTCTTCCAGCGCCTCGCGATAGCACCCCTTCAGCAGCTCCTGGAAGTGGTGCACCCCCACCTCCTGCGCGGGCGAGAACCGCCCCTGGTCGTACCCGCGCGAGGCCAGCCCGCGCTGGACGTGCTCGCAGATGGCGATGTCCTCCGCCTGCACCCGGTCGCTGAACGCGAGGTCGTCTGCGACCCGGCCCGCCTCGGGGTCGTCGTAGTGGTAGTCGAACAGCACGCGGCAGCGGCCGGGGCCGTCGGGGAGGACGGTGTTGGTCTGGAGCCGCCCCGGGAGGATGTTGAGCATCGTGGTGGGGAAGAGCCAGTAGTAGAACGCCGCGTCCTCCGCGCCGCCGTAGACGTTGGCCTCGCCCTCGCGGAGCGGGCTGTGCTGGAGGTTGTAGTGCGGGAACGTCTCGGTGCGGTAGGCCGCCGCGTCCAGCACGTCGCACAGCTCGGGGTGGACGAGCGGGAGGTGGTAGCCCTCCAGGTAGTTGTCCACGTAGACCTTCCAGTCGCACGCCACGCGGTACTCCACGCGCGTGTGGAAGCGGAGCGAGGCGAGGTTCATCGGCGCGATGCGGGCCTCGATCCCGTCCAGCGCCTCCCCGAGGCTGGGGCCGCCGGGCTCCAGCCGCACGAACACGAGGCCCATCGCCACGTTTACCTCCACGGGCACCAGCCCGAAGTCACGCTTGTCGAACAGCTCGGAGTGGCCGAAGCGCGGGACGCCCCGGAGCGACCCGTCCAGGCGGTAGGTCCAGCCGTGGTACTGGCACTGGAGCATCCGGGCGCAGCCGTGGTCGTCGGTCGCGAGCGGCCCGCCTCGGTGGCGGCACACGTTGTAGAACGCCCGCAGGCCACCCTCGCGGTCTCGGATGACCACGACCGGGTTCTCCGCCACCGTCGCGGTGAGATAGTCCCCGGCGTTCTCCAGACGCGAGGTGTGACCCACGAACTGCCACGTCCGCGCGAAGACCGCGTCGCGCTCGAAGGCGAGCACGCGCGGGTCCGTGTACCACGCGGAGGGAATGGTGAGCGCCGTCTCGATGGGTGCGGGCGCGAGCGCCTCGGGCGGGAAGAGGTCCGTCATGCCGCGAAGCTGGCGACGGCATGGCGCGCGGTCAAGCCACGCCATTCCGGCAGATCACACGGCGACGATCCAGCGGCCTCCGCGCCGACCTGCCCCGCCTCGGTACCGAGGCGGGCAGAGAGGACCTGACGACGTGCGCACTGTCAAAACGGGAGTGACCGGACAACTCGTAGGAAGCAGCCATCACGGACGGTCGCGGGTCGAGGGCTCCACCTTGTCTCCAAACAAGGCGCGCATCAGCGGCTCCGACCCTTCATCGAGAGGGATCATCAACTCTACCTCAAAGCTCTCCGCCACGGTATCGTGTACCGAGATGAGTCGGCCGTGAAGCGAAGTGAACTGCATCGGCG
>JBCCPW010000456.1:0-2646 GCA_039024735.1 Bacteroidota bacterium | reverse complement strand
AGATCGAGATCACGATGGCCTCCGATGAGTTGGACACGTACCTCTTGCTCCGCCGCTACTTCGGGGATGAGTTGGAGAACATCGCCGAGGACGACGACGGGGGAGAGGGCACCGATTCCCGCATCCGCGTCACGCTGGACCGGAGCGGCACGTACATCATTGGCGCGAACACGTACGCCGCCTCGGCGCTCGGCCGCTACACCCTGTCCATCGCGCGGCCGGACGACTCCGCCCCGGACGCTGCCAGCGGCCTGACGTCGCTTCGCATCGGGCAGCCGGTCTCGGGGACCCTCGCGGCGGGAGACGCGACCCTCCCGGACGACTCCTTCGTGGACCTGTACGTCTACCGAGGCACGCCGGGCGAGCGCGTCACCGTCACCCTCCGCTCGGCCGCATTCAACGCGTACCTCTCCGTTCTGGCCGTCTCAGGAGACGATTTCGAGAGCGTGGGCGGCGACGACGACGGGGCCGGGGGCACCGACTCGCAACTGTCGTTCACCGTGGAAGGCAGTGGCGTGTACGCGATCCGGGCGAACTCGCTCTCAGCTGGTGAGACCGGGGCGTATTCGCTCGTGGTGGACCGGTCAGTGGCCGATCCCGTGGGCAGCGATACCGAGTCGCGGTTCGCAGGCAAGTGGGCCCCTGTGAGCTACGAGCCGTCTGCCGATTACGATGCCATCCGAGACCGTGTGCGCGCGGCACGCCGCCTGGAGGCGACCGTGGCGTCTCTGAACGAGGACTTCCCGCTGCCGCGCAACGTCCCCGTCTCGTTCGAGGAGTGCGGCATGATCAACGCGCAGTACATCTACCGCGCGACGCAGGGCCGCGTCCGCTTCTGCTACGAGTTGATGGAGTACCTCACGCAGGTGCTGGAGCCGCAGGTAGGCAGCGAGCGCCTCACCGAGGCGGTCAACGGGGCCTACGAGTTCATCATGCTCCACGAGGCAGGCCACGCGCTCCGCCACCAACTGGACCTGCCCATCACGGGGCGCGAGGAGGATGTCGCGGACCAGTTCGCCGCGCTCACGCTCATCCGCCAGGGGACCAAGGGCGCCCGTGCCGCCATCGACGGGGTGCTCGCGCTTCAGTCCGAGGGCACGTTCACGCAGTCCGATTACGCGGGCGAGCACTCGCTCGGGCCGCAGCGTCTCTACAACGTGGTGTGCCTCGTGTACGGGTCGGATCCTGCCAAGTACGCCTCACTTGTGGGGCCGGATGGGCTGCCGGAGGCGCGAGCCGTCCGCTGCGAGGCGGAGTACGCGCAGGTGGAGAAGTCCTTCGACCGGTTGCTCAGTCTCGTGTACGACGAGTAGGTGCTAGGCATCTTGCTCCCACCGCCGTTGCACTCCCACAGCCTTCGGGTCGTTGCCATTCTCGCTGCTGCTTTGCTCGTAGGCCAGGCTTGCGCGCCGCCGGAGCAGGCGACCCCACCGGAATCGGCGGTGGTAGTCACGCCGGAGGTAGCCGTGAAGGCTGAACCGGATTCGCCTCCGCCAGTCCCCTTCGATAGCGTGAGTGTCGGCGACCTCCGGGCCGCTGCGCTCTCTGTTCTTGAACGACGCAGAGCGGATACGCTCTCGGTCGAAGTTCAGGATAGCCTCCGCGTGTTTGCGGGTCGCCTGTTCTCACCTGAGCACCGCCACCTGTTCATCCAGATCGACGACCGAGGCGTGAATGGTTCGTACGAGGTCGTCGGCGCGGTGTTCGGCCTTGACGACTGGCGGCTTTCCTCGGAGCCGGTCTTGGTCGAGCGGACCGGCGGGATGAACTACATGGCCGACACGCTCCGGGACGCGAATGGGGACGGCCTTCGAGATTACATCGTTCGTTCCTACTCCTCGGCAGGTTGTTGCCGCCGGGACGCGCACTCAGTTCATCTCTTCAACTCGGCCTCTGGCGGCTTCGCGGAGCCGTTCCGATTGATGAACCCGACGTACTACCCGACGGAGCGAGTCGTCCGGGGTGTCGAGTACGGCCACCCCGGTTGGGTGCCGCTCTACAAAACGCGGTTCACCGACCTCGATGAGCCTCAGGAAGTGGAGTGCATCTACCGAGTTCGAGAACGGGAGGGCTGGTTCATCCGGGGACGTTGCCGCCAGGGTGGCGAAAGACCGAAAGGCGACACGCTTCGCGCTCTACCCGACGAATACGCCAGCGTTGAGGAGTTGTCGTGGTTCATGCTCCCCCTCCGCTAACGCAGGATGCCTAACCCGCCGCTGGTGTTAGGCGGAAGCCAAGGGCCTGGCGGCGATTTCAGTCGGTTCGGGACGGTCGGGCAGGGGAGATGGAGATGCACCGAGGCGGTGAGCAGACGTGACCGCTCGCTCCTGCCCACCGAGGCGGACTGGACACAACGACAACCACGTCATCCCGGTCGGCCGCGAGCTATGCTGCGCGGATGTCACATCCGCGAGGGAATCGGTCGTCTCAGGACGTGAGCGCCGTAGCACCTCCCTCCGCCTCGGTACCGAGGCGGAGGGAGAGAGCAGCTATTCCTCGTCGTTGCGCGAGAAGAGCTGCGGGTCCACGTCAGCGGACGAGAGGGCGACCTCAAAGCGCCGGGGGCGCGAGGCGTACACGGCGAGACCGAGGGCGACCGGGAGGGCTGCGAGGGTGGCGGTGAGGGTGCGTCGGAACGTCATGGGT
>JBCCPW010000455.1:0-2750 GCA_039024735.1 Bacteroidota bacterium | reverse complement strand
GATGTTAACGCGTTGGTAGGGCCCCGGCACACTTCATACCGTCGAGGGCTGCACTGACGATACCGCCTGCGAAGCCGGCTCCCTCTCCGCAGGCCACGCCGCGCGCTCCGCGTAGAACTTGCTCAGGATGTACGGCGTGTGGTCGTCGTTGCCCTCGGGATCGGTCCAGCGGGTCTCCGTCATCGGCTGCGACGGGGTGGACGTGAGCCCGTACACGACCGCCGCCATGGACGAGGTCACGACGACGCGCTGGACGCCCGCCTCGGTGGCGGCACGGAGCACGTGGAGCGTGCCCTCGCGTGCGGGCACGATCAGATCGTCGGGGTGATCTGGGAGGGCAATCGGGAACGGCGAGGCCACGTGCAGGACGTGCGTAACACCATCCATCGCGCGATGCCAGGAATCGGCGTCCATCAAGTCTGCCGAGACGACCTCCAGGCGATCCGATCCGGCGTGTTCGATGATCGCCGTGCGGACCCGCTCGGCTTTCTCAGGATTGCGGGCGGTCCCTCGGACGGAGTAGCCGCGCCGCAGAAGCTCGGCGGCCACCCACGAGCCGATGTAGCCGGTGACGCCAGAGACGAGGACAGGAGCGGTGGTGACGGGAGCCATGAGGCGGGAGGTGGGGTCAGAAGAGCGCAAGCAACCGCACCGAACACCGGATGTTCCCATTATCAAACCATTTGATTCCCGGATCTCGATGGGTCGGTTCGCTGTAGTCTCGGGCATGGACCCCACAGACGCCTTCGTCTCCGCCCTCCGCCACCTCGGTGGCCTGTTCACCCAGATCGCGGCCCAGCGCGGGGCGCACCACGCGACGTTGAGCAAGCAGGACCTCCTCGCGCTAGGCGTGCTCGGGCTCCACGGCGACGCGCGCATGGGCGAACTCTCGGAGCGGCTGGGGCTCAGCCAGAGCGCCACCACGCCCGTCGTGGACCGACTGGAAGACGCGGGGCTCGTCCGGCGCGAGCGGAGCGCAGAGGACCGGCGGGTGTGGCAGGTCGGACTCACCGAGGCGGGGCAGCAGGCCGTGGAGGCGGAGAACGAGACCTACCGCGTCCTCGCCGAGGCGATGCTGGCTCCCCTCTCCCCTGCCGACCGGCGGACGCTCGTCCGGCTCCTCGACGCGATGGGCGACGCCATCGTGCCCGCCTCGGGATGACGGCGTCTCGCCTGCCCTCGCGGCCTCGGTGGGCGCTCACAGCGCTGCTCGCGGGCGTGATCGCGCTCGGACTCGCCTCGCGGGCGGTCCCACTGTTCCCAGCCGTGCTGGAGTCCTACCCCGGCGACGCGCTCTGGTCGGTGATGGTCTACGTGGGACTGGCACTCCTCGCACCGCGCGTGGCCCCGATCCGCCTCGGTGCGCTCGCCCTCGCGATCTCGTTTTCCGTGGAGGCGCTCCAACTCGTCCGGCTGCCCTGGCTGGACGCAATCCGCGCGACCCTCCCCGGTCGCCTTGCGCTCGGCTCCGGGTTCGACCCCGTCGATCTTCTCGCGTACACGGTCGGCGTGGGGCTCGCGCTGGCGGGAGACCTCGCGTGGCATCGCGTCCGCCATCGGTAACTCCCTCCGCCTCGGCACCGAGGCGGAAGCACAGAAAAGCGGGCGCCCCGATGTTCTCAGGGCGCCCGCCAGGAGCATGGAGGCAAGCAGGTACGCTGCGACGACGGTCACACAGCCGCTCGCGCTCCTGTGCCGGAACAGTACGGAGCGGTCGGCTCTACGGGCACGACGACGAACCGTTGAGAGGCGGATAGCCAGGATTCACTGTCGAGATGTCACCGGTCTCCATCCCGCACACAACGACGGCCATCGCGACCTCGGTCGAGTAGTTGTACCCGAGGATTTCGATTCCATCTCCAACGGCAGTCAGAGCGAACGTGCCATTCGCGTTGTTGTAGAAGCCTGAATCCTCTTCGTAGCCGAAGTCGGCGAAGGAGACGAGGGCCCCCGTGGTAGCGTCGCCTACATGGAAGTCGCCGTTTCCACCGTCGAACGTCGTCGGCTTGAGGGCCCAGGACTGAATGTCGGATGCGATTCGCATGCCGTCGTTGACGATGGCATCCTCGTTGGACTTCTTCTGGTTCTCGGAGAAGGCTTGGATACCGACGACGACCGCGAGGCCGACGATCACGATGCCAAGGACAAGGAGGAGGAGTTGCTGTTGACCCATGGGTCCGGGAGGCTGGTTGTGGGGTGATCTACGAGCAGTGAGACAGGCCCATCTGCTTGCGCTAGGCCGTGTCCCTTCTCCAGACCCGTGCCGGACAACGCCTTCGACGCCCTGTTCGGTGAATACCCTGCGCACTTCGCCGGGTCCAGTATCCCGCCTACACCAGTGAATCCAGGAGCGTTCTTCGTCCTCCACGGTGCGCTTCCGCGTGTCGCGTCGCGGCCGGGAGCGTTTGACCGGCAACTGTTACACGATTACCCAATTTGATCAGAGTGACGCGTTTGCTTTCTCATAGTACACCGATAGGTTTACCTCCTCCGTCTGCGATCCAGCGTCGTGAAGACGGTCCCACCCGCCTCGGTCCCCTGCTGATCCACGACGGAGATCGGGCGTTGAAGACGTGTCCCTCTCGTCTCCCATGCCCTCGTCCCGACAGAAAGCCGCTCTTCGCAAGCAGGCCCTTTCCTTCCTCAAGTCTCACCCCGATCACGCCTATCGCCCGAAGGAGATCGCGAAGTCCCTCGGCATCAAGAACCGGGGGCGCTACGAGATCTTCCGCGACGTGTTGGCGGAGATG
>JBCCPW010000454.1:0-2789 GCA_039024735.1 Bacteroidota bacterium | reverse complement strand
CACGTATCTCGTGCTGCGGGGCCTCCTGATCCTCTGCGTGCTGGCGGTGGGGGTCGCGTTCGCTTCGCGAGTCGCCCGCCGGGGGGCCCCGCTTCGGCACCGTGGCGGGAGGCGTGGAGAGCGGCCGTAGGCCGTGTGCGATGGTCCCAACGGGAGGCAATGGACGTATGGGAGTAGACCGCTACCCTCACTGCCATGCGTGCTCTCCTCCGCCTTCTTGTCGTGTGTTCGCTCACAGTGGTCACGTACCCTGCCATCGCTCAAGTCCCTGTGTTCGACCCCAATGGGTCCAGCACCGATGCGAGGGTCAGCGGCACCGACGTTTGCGACAGCGAGCAGCCGTACATCTGCAACGAGGAGCGTCACCTCCTTCGGGCCGAGACCGGCGAGCCCAACGAGATGCTCTCTTCGCTGCAGTTTGGGTTCGCCGGAGGCCGGGGATGCAGCGTTACCGCGCCTCGCCCGGTGAACAGTCTCCAGGTGGTCCCGGTGAGTCGCCGCTGGAACGAGTGCCCGAACGGTACCGCGAACCGCACCTACACCCTGTCGACGACCGCTCTCCCCGGTCCCGACTACGGCCTCAATCGGCTTCGCATCTGCACCGACTCCGACGGCAAGCTCCAGGGAGCCGAGGCGCGGTTCTTCAAGCTCCCGCAGGCCTCGCGGCGAGCCAGCGGGCAGACCGTGGTGACCCGCCAGTTCGAGCGGAGGGACTGCACCACGTGGCAGTCGTGGAGCACGTGCCCGTCGGGGCAGTCGGCGTCCGGGCTGCGCATCTACACGCACACCCTCAACGCGGGCGACGTGAAGGGCATTCGCCTCGTGTGCCGCCGGGTGCTGGCGTCTCCGGCGATCCAGGGTCGCTGAGTCTCCGCCTCGGTACCGAGGCGGGACGACTGAAGAGGCAGGGGACGAGTAGCTTCGCGGCCTGATTCGTGCTCCGATGCTGCTCCAGATCTCGACCACTCACCGTCCGGCCACGGACCTCGGGTACCTCCTCCACAAGCACCCCGCGCGGGCGCAGACGTTTGGCCTCTCCTTCGGACAGGCCCACGTCTACTACCCCGAGGCCACAGAGGACCGCTGCACCGCCGCTCTTCTTGTGGAGGTGGACCCCGTCGCACTCGTGCGCGGGCGCGGCCAGACGCTGGACCAGTACGTCAACGACCGCCCCTACGCTGCCTCGTCGTTCCTCTCGACGGCGATCTCCAAGGTGTACCGCTCCGCGATGGGCGGCCGTTGCACCGACCGGCCCGAGTTGGTCGAGACAGCGATCCCGCTGGAGGCCTCGCTGCCGTCGCTCCCCGCGCGCGGCGGTGTGGACGTGGTGCGGCGGCTGTTCGAGCCGCTCGGATATGAGGTCGAGATCGAGGAGCATCCGCTCGACGAAACATTCCCGGCGTGGGGCCAGAGCCCGTACGTCTCGCTCACGCTTCGCGGGACGGTCCGCCTCGCAGACCTGCTGACGCACCTCTACGTCCTCGTGCCCGCGCTGGACGCGCGCAAGCACTACTACATCGGGCCGGACGAGGTGGACAAGCTCCTCGCAAGGGGTGAGGGCTGGCTCGCCGCCCACACCGAGCGCGATCTCATCACGCGGCGCTACCTCCGCTTCCGTTCCCTCTCGCGCCCCGCCCTGGACCGCCTCGCGGCGGACGACCCCGTCCCCGACGACGCCGAGGCGCAGGAAGCCGAGGACGCCATCGAGAAGCCGGTCCGCCTCAACGACCAGCGCATGACGGCTGTCCACACGGCGCTGAAGGAGAGCGGCGCGCAGACCGTGATCGACCTCGGCTGCGGCGAGGGGCGCCTCCTCCGCGAACTCATCCGCGATGGCCAGTTCCGAAGGATCGTCGGCGTGGACGTGTCGGTTCGGGCGCTGGAGCGGGCGCGCGACCGCCTCCACCTCGGCGAGGACGCGGCCCCGGCGCTGCGCGAGCGCGTGAGCCTGCGCCAAGGCTCCCTCGTCTACCGCGACCCTGAGTTGGCGGGCTTCGACGCCGCCGCCCTCGTGGAGGTCATCGAGCACCTGGATCTGCCCCGCCTCGCGGCGCTGGAGCAGGCCGTTTTCGCGGACGCCCGCCCCGGCACCGTCGTCGTCACGACGCCCAACGCCGAGTACAACTCGGTCTGGGAGACGCTGCCCGCCGGGCGCTTCCGTCACCCGGACCACCGCTTCGAGTGGACGCGCGCTGAGCTAGCCAAGTGGGCGGGTGGCCTCGCGGAGCGCCACGGCTACCGCGTGGAGTACCGGCCCGTGGGGCCCGAGGACTCCGAGCGCGGCGCCCCGACGCAGATGGCGCTCTTCACCCGCGAGGCGGCGGCCTGAGAGACATGACAATCAAGATCCCGAACCTCTCGCTTGTTCTCCTCATCGGCGCCTCCGGCTCCGGCAAGAGCACCTTCGCCGCGCGGCACTTTTCGGAGACCGAGGTGCTGTCCTCGGACTTCTTCCGCCGCCTCGTGGCGGACAGCGAGACCGTCCTCGACGCCAACGACGACGCCTTCGACGCGCTCCGCACCGTCGCCGCCAAGCGCCTGGGGCGCGGCCTGCTGACCGTCATCGATGCGACGAACGTGCAGCCGCACGCGCGGAAGCCGCTCCTCGCCCTCGCGCGGGAGTACCACGCGATCCCCGTTGCCATCGTGCTCAACCTGCCGGAGTCGGTCTCACACGAGCGCAACGCCGCGCGACCCGACCGCCAGTTCGGGCCACACGTGGTCCGCAACCAGCGCAAGGCACTCCGCCGCTCATTCAAGGGCCTCCGCCGCGAGGGCTTCCGCTACGT
>JBCCPW010000453.1:0-2819 GCA_039024735.1 Bacteroidota bacterium | reverse complement strand
CGGGCAGGCTGCGGCGGGAGTGTCGCTGAGGCACCCGCCGTGGCGAGCGAGTCGAGGAGGGCCTGACCGTTCTCGGGGGTGATGCGGACGGTGCGGCCGTTCGCCGGGCGCCACTGGAGGCCCTGGAGTTCGACCGTCGTCTCGTCGTAATTGAATGCGGGCGCATCGGTCGTGCCTTCGCCCCAGAGGACCACCACGGAGTCCGCGACGAACTCGCGGGAGTCGCCCGGCTCCACCCAGATCGGGATGCGCTCACTGTCGTCCACGGTCACGCGGAACGCCTGGAGCCCGTCGCCCTCGGCCAGCACCCGGACCGTGAGAGGCGTCTGGAGACGAGGACCGGCCGGGGCTGCTGAAGCCTCCTCCGCCTCGTCGGCCATGCCACTGTCCGTCTCCTCCGCGACGACAGCAGTCTCCGCCTCGGGCGAGGGATCCCGGATGACGAGAAACCAGATCGCGAGCGCGACCAGACCGATGAGCACGGCCGCGAGCCCCCCCAGAACGCCTAGGTTTTTGTCGAACGAGCGCTTCGCGGTGGGCACCATCGGACGAGTGACGCGGGGCGCGTCCACCTTCGGAGCGGCGGGTGCTGCCGGGACGGCCGTGCCTCCCGACCGAAGCGCCTCCACAGCCGGAGCCGCCGTGGGAGGAGGAGCCATCCGGGGAGCCTCGGTCTCCGTCTCCTTGTCTACCGAGGCGGAGGGGGGCGTGGCCGCCTCGGTGGCGGCGGGCGAGGACAACACCGGAGGCTCCGGTGGCGTGTAGCCGTCTCGAAGTTGCCCGTCGTAGCGTCCCTTTCGGTGGGCGTCGAACGCAGACAGCGCGCGGGACTGAGGGATGCCGAGCGCCCGGGCGTACTCCTTCACGAACGCCCGCAGGTACACATCGCTAAAGGACGAATCCGAAAGCAGATGACCGGACTCGAACCGTCGCAGCACGTCGAGAGGCACCCGGGTCTCCTGATGGAGGTCGCCGAGGGAGAGATCGCGTGCGTCGCGAAGATCTCGAAAGTCAGATTCGAACGAGGGCGAGCCCGCGCCTCCGGGGGAGAGATCGGACACGAAAGGGGGCGTGATGGGGCTCCGGAAGGTAGCGCCCGGCTCCCCCCTTTCGCAGAGCGGATCCGTCGGCTTGGTGCCTGCCGACCCGGCGTGTGTTTCGTTGCACCGAGGCGCGTTCGGATGAGACGAAGACGCCGCTGCCGATTGCGACCCCTCGGACCGGCACGCTATCTTCGCCGGACGACTCGGGTAGTGGCGCAGTCCGGTAGCGCACCTGCATGGGGTGCAGGGGGTCGTGGGTTCAAATCCCGCCTACCCGACCAGCCGACCGTTCCCCGGGACGGTCGGCTTTTTTGTGCCCTCCCGCCTCGGTTAATAGGGAAACGAGTGCACCGAGGCGGGGTCACTCGCCGGGAAGTCGCTTCTTGAGGCCCTCCAGGAAATCGCGGAGGTCCTGGAGGTTCTGGCGGAGGTCGTGAGGGGTGCCGCCCGTTCGCGCTTCCCGCTCCAGCACCTGTCGCGCGCCCTCGATGGTGTACTTGTCGCGCTTGGTGAGGTCGCGGATGCGCTCCACGAGTTCCACGTCGGCGTGGGTGTAGACGCGGTTGCCCGCCCGGTTCTTCTTCGGGCGAAGAAGCTCGAACTGGGATTCCCAGTACCGAAGGACGTGCGGTTCGAGGTCGGTCCGCTCGGCGACCTCGCGGATGGTGTAGTACAGCTTGCGAATCCCGGGAGGCATGGCGTGGGAGAGTGCCTGTGGGTCACCCGCACGGAGGCGGTACGTTCGGCGCGACGTTCGACCCCACTTGTGCACGACCCTCGCCCTCCCTCCCGCTCTCCCGATTGGATCTCGGACGCGGGCCTTCTCTTCGTCGTGCTCGTGTGGGGATTGAACTTCGCGATCATTAAAGTACCACTGGACGTGATGGACCCCTTCACGGTGAACCTCTTCCGGTTCGCGGTGGCGCTGGTGACGCTCGGATTGCTCCACGGCCGGGCATCGAGGCGACGTGGGGAACGCTTCACCGAGGCGTTGGAGCGGTCTCCGGGAGCCGTCATCGGGCTCGGGCTCCTCGCGCACGTCGTCTACCAAACGGGCTTCATCCTCGGCATCGACCGGATCACGGCGGGGATGGGCGCGCTGCTCATGGCGACGGCGCCTCTCTGGACGGCCATCATCGGACACATCGGTGGCGTGGACCGGCTGGCGGGGCGCGCGTGGCTGGGCGTCGGGCTGGGACTCGCGGGTGCGATCCTCGTCGTGGTCGGGAGACCGGCAGGGGCGGAGATGAGTGGGGCGTGGACCGGCATTGCACTGGTGCTCGCCGGGGCGCTGGCGTGGGCGGTGTTCACCGTGCTCGCCCGTCCGGTGCTCACGCGAGGGGTCTCCCCTCTCGGTCTCACCTTCTGGGGCCTTCTGTTCGCGTTCCCCGTCCTCGTCGCGCTGGGTGTGCCGGGCCTCGTCACGACCGAGTGGGCGCGAGCGGGCAGCCTCGTGTGGGCCGCGCTCGTGTTCTCCGGTGCGCTCTCTATCGCAGCGGCGTACGCGATCTGGAACGAGGCGGTCCGGCGGATCGGGCCGAGCCGGACCGCGCTCTACTCCAACCTTGTGCCGTTCGCGGGCGTGGGCGCAGGCGCGGTGCTGCTCGGGGAGGCGGTGGTGCCGCTCCAGATCGCAGGCGGGGTACTGGTGGTGGCCGGGCTGGTGGTGGTGCGGAGGAGTTGACGGGGGTGCGGCGGAGTTGACGGGGGTGCGGCGGAGTTGACGGGGGTGCGGCGGGGTACGGGGTACGGGGTACGGGGTACGGGGTACGGGGT
>JBCCPW010000452.1:0-2821 GCA_039024735.1 Bacteroidota bacterium | reverse complement strand
CGACGGCGAGACCCGCTGGCAGGTCGTCAACGACGGCGTGATGGGCGGACGCTCCCAGGGATTCGCCGAGGTCACTGACGGCACCCTCGCCTTCACCGGGACGCTCGTGACCCGAGGCGGGGGCTTCACCTCGCTCCGCGTCCCCAAGCGCGTGGACCTGTCGCCGTTCGATGGCGTCGAGCTTCGCGTGCGGGGGGGCGGGCGCACGTTCGAGGTGGAGGTGGACGACGGAACCCGCCGGGGCTGGCGCTCGGTCTCGCGACGGGCGGCCTTCCCAACCTCCTCAGACTGGCAGGTCGTGCGCGTCCCCTTCTCGTCGCTGCGGACGAGCGTGTTCGGACAGCCCGTGCGGGCCCGAGACATGGACCCGAGCGCGGTGCGCAGCTTCGGGCTCTACATCCTGGACGGGCAGGACGGCCCGTTCGACCTGGAGGTGGACTGGATCCGGGCCTACGCGGAGGGCTGACGCGGTCCGCCTCGGTACCGAGGCGGGCAATCGGTGCGTCCGGGACCGAGGCGGCTTCGAGGGCCTGTTCGGGGTGCGGCTCGCCAACAATTCTCCAGAGCGTCTGGCGAGACCCCCTCGGTCCGGGACGAGCGGCGCCGATGCTCCGAGAGTAGAGCGCTCCGTGACACATGGAGCGCTAACCCGACATGTGCCTACTCCACGTTTCGGAGCCGACTTGACATTCTCCTGAGTATGGGGGTTCTATGGCCCCGGCGGCAGGGAGACTTTGAGCGGTTCTCCCTTTGATTCTGGATCCCACCCTTTGCTCAGTCCGAGATGGATAGCGGACTCGACGACCCGAGGAGTCACCGTCAGACCCACCGAGGCGGGCCGCCTCGGTGCGTCCAGCCACGGATCCCGCCAACCGACATCGACCGCCAGCCGTTGGTTTTGGGTATCGGCGAGGTTGATCTCGACCAGCCCTGAGGCCGTATTCAGCCTCCATCGGTACTCATTGCCGTCCACGGTGATAGGCCTGAAGCCCCTCTTGTTTTGGGGACGAGCCATGTGCGTGGGAGGGGCTGTAGAACAGATTGCCACTCAGCCGCGTGGGGCAAGTAGCACGAAGGTTGAACGAGCTGAAAGTAGCGAAAGGGGTAGGACGAGCCGGGAACGCTCACGCCCCACGTCGGCCTGCGGTGGCGGGTTCTGCCGCATGACCTCTGCGGATCCAGTTGAATACCGACGATAAGACGTACCCCCAGAGCAGACTGTTCAACACCGCGTAGACGGCGAACGTGGTGTTCACGGCGGCGGGCCAGAAGCTCTCTGGTAGTGGGGCTTGCTCAATAACCGCGAAGCCGGACATGACCCCCAAGTAGAACACTGGCGTACCGAGAACCGTGGCGCTCCAAAGTGTGAACGGACTCCCCTTGTCTACAAAGTGGACGAGCCCCACTAGCTCCCCGTGTTCAGCTTCGGCTGCAGCCCATGCTCTCTTCTGCAACTCCAACTCGGCGGCCCCCACTGCTGCGAAGACACAGAGATGAGTCAGAGCGAAAAGGAATACAGTTCTGATCGGCGGTCGAGGCAACTTCACTTCCGATGCGGCAGAACAAGTATTGGTGAGCGTAGCGCCCCACAAAACCCGGCCTCCACACGAGATGATACGCTGTCAGTTCGGCGTTATGACCGCCTCGGTGCAGATAGAGACGGCGGCCGTGGGATCATGCGACGGGGACAACGACGACGTGGGCGCCGCCACGAGAGACGATGGTGAACGAGAGAGGCAGCGTCGTGCCGTCGTCCAGGCGGACCGTGCCGTCGATTAGATCGAACCCACCGCCGCCCGCGATGCCGGGCGTCTGGACGGTGTGCTGGCGGAACGTGACCACGCGGATGCGGCCGAGGTCGTCCCAGGTGGGGGCCGCCTCGGTGAGCGACCGAATGCCGAGCGTCTCGATGAGGAGTTGCGGCGCGGCCGAGTCCGGGTCGCCGTCTTGCGCGAGGAAGGCGCGTTGCTCAGGGAACACCTCGGGGTCCATCCGTTGCGCCACGCCTAGCCAGTCCTGCCGGTCGATGGCCGCGGCAAGTTCGCCGAGGAAGTCGTCGAGGCGGTCATCGCCGGTCGGGATAACGGGCTGTGCCATCGCAATGGGACCCTCTGCCGGGCGAGACGGGATGCCCGCGTACGGGCCATCGGCGGGAGCCTCGGGCAGGGGCGCCGTGCCTCGGCAGCCGACGAATGACAGTGCGAGAACGAGCGCGAGGGCAAATCGGGAGGGAGCACGCATGCAGCGGGAGGCAGGGGGATTCTCCGGTTGGGCCACCCGGAAACCAACGGATCGGCCGTCGCGAGGACAGCGGCAACGAGTCGCCCGCCTCGGGTCGCCCGATGGCGAGAGACGAGGACGCGAGGCCCAATCGAGAGAAAACCGGGAGCAGCGGGGACTCGGACGGCGGCTGAACATACCATCGGCCCCTCTCCTCTCCCTTCGCCATGCACCCCTGGCACGACATCCCCACCGGGAAGAACCCCGCCGAGGCCTTCAACGCCGTCATCGAGATCCCCAAAGGCGGCACCATCAAGTACGAGTTGGACAAGCGCAGCGGCCTCCTCCGCCTCGACCGCGTTCTCTACTCCTCGGTGTACTACCCGGCCAACTACGGCTTCATCCCGCGCACCCTCGGCGACGACGGCGACGCGCTGGACGTGCTCGTGCTCATGAGCGAGCCCGTCGATCCGCTAACGCTCATCCGCGCCCACCCCCTCGGGATGCTGCCGATGCAGGACGAGGCCGGTGGAGACGAGAAGATCCTCGCCGTCTGTCCCGACGACCCGGGCTTCCTCGGATTTGATACCCTGGACGACCT
>JBCCPW010000451.1:0-2876 GCA_039024735.1 Bacteroidota bacterium | reverse complement strand
CATGCCCGTGTCCTGCGCGACGTACAGCGTGCCGTTGCCCGCGCCCGTGCCTTCGCCGATGGTCAACTCCACGACGTAGGTCTCGAACGTCCCGGCGGGGGTCTCGACAGACTCCATCCCCGTCACTTCCACGGTGTAGAGCGCGGGCCTCTGGGTCTGCGCGTCGAAGCCGCGAAGCTGTGCGCGGTAGCCCTCGGCCAGCGGAAGCGACCCGATGCCGACTTGCAGGCCGGGGCCATCCGTCGCGAGCGGCGCGTCGAGCGCGGCGTTGACCGGGATCTGCTGGCCCTGCGCGTTGATCTCACCCGTCACTGCCTCGGCGCTGTAGTCGAACGCGATGGTGATGGGGCCCTGCGCGATGCGGCGCGAGAGCGGACGGAGGTCCGTCTTCGCGAGGAAGAGCGAGTCCGAGACGGCCCCCATCGGGGTGGAGGCAGCCTCGACGAGCACGAACCGGTCGCCGTTTTCGGTGAGCGTCCGCGTCACATCCGTGGGGATCTCCTGCCCCATCACCGCGATGGTCATCGCGTAGGTGGCGGTCGAGGGCGCCACGCCGGAGCCGTCCAGGGTCACCTCGTCGGCTGCGGAGGTCTCGGGGAGCGTCACCGAGGCGGGATCGACCGTGATGGCCTCCAACTGGCTGCCGATGGCCTCGCGCACGTCAGATTGGTAGCGACCGCCGAGGTGCTCCGCGAGGAACGCCTCCATGCCCGCGGCCAGCGCGAGGCGGTTCATCTCGCCCCGGAAGCCGTGGCCCTCGTCCGGCGCGACGATGTAGTCCACCGGCACGTCACGGTCGCGGAGCGCGATGACGAGCTGGTCGCTCTCGCGCTGCGTCACGCGCGGGTCGTTCGCCCCGTGCACCACGAGGAGCGGCGTCTGGATGCGGTCCACGAAGTTGAGCGGGCTCCGGGCCTCCAGATCGGCGCGGTCCTCCGGGTCCGCCGGATCGCCGACGCGCTGGTACCACGTGCCTTCCAGGAAGGGCCGCCAGTAGGCCGGGAAGCTCTCGATGAGCGTGATCAGGCTGGACGGCGCCACGTACGGGACGGCCGCGGCGTAGAGGTCCGGTGTGAACGTCACGCCCGCGAGCGTCGCGTAGCCACCGTACGAACCGCCGAAGATGCCGACCCGCTCCGGGTCCGCGATGCCCTGCTCGATGAGCCAGTTCACGCCATCGGTGATGTCGTGCTGCATCGCGCCGATGCCCCACTCGCGGTTGCCCGCGTTGAGGTGGTCCTTCCCGTAGCCGGTGGACGAGCGGAAGTTGGGCTGGAGCACCGCGTAGCCACGGTTCGCCATGAACTGCGCGTACGGCTCGTAGCCGTACGAGTCACGCGCCCACGGGCCGCCGTGGATGTACATCATGACCGGCAGATTCTCCGCCTCGATGCCCTGCGGCAGCGTGAGGTAGGCCGGGATCTCGCGGCCGTCGCGAGCGGTGTAGCGGACGGCCTGCATGGAGGCCATGTGCTCGACCGGGATCTCGGGGCGAGAGCGGTAGAGCAACTCCACGGTATCCGCGTCGCGGTCGAAGAGGTAGACGGCGCCGGGGTCCTCAGCGCGCGTGACCGTCACGAGCATCTTGCGCTCGTCCTTGGTCATCGAGCCCGGGAGCACGTCGCCCTCGGGAAGCTCAGCGCGAAGGAACTCCAGGTCGGCCGCCAACTCGTCGTCCTTCGTGTAGATGCGGAGGCGGTCGCCGTTGTAGTACGTCGCGACGATCTTGTCCTGGACGCCGGAATACAGCATCCCGCCGAAGTCCACGCGGCCCTCGGGGTCGCTCTCCAGCTTCTCCTCGGTCTGCGTCGCGGGGTCGAAGAGGACGAGTTCGCTCAGGTCGCGGTCGCCTCGGTTGGTGCTCATGTAGACACGCTCACCGTCGGCGTGGAAGCCGATGGGGTTGCACGCTTCCTCGAAGGTGCAGGAGTAGAGCACCTCGCCGAGCGTGCCCTCTGCGTTGACAGCGTAGAGGTCCGTGCCGCCGCCGGGCGACTGCTTGACGGCGAAGCGCACGTCGCCCTCGTCGTCGTAGACGAAGCCACCGACCTGCTCGGTGTTCTCGATGAGCAACTCGCGCTCGCCCGTCGCGAGGCTCACCCGGTACACATCGTGGAACGCCGGATCGCGGCCGTTGAGCCCGACGATGATGTGCCCCGGATCGTCCTCGGGGACGGAGTAGATGAGCGCGCGGACGCCCTCCACGTCGGTGAGGTTGCGCGCCTCGGGGACGGTGCCGTCCACCGCCTCGGTGGGATCGAGAGCGTAGACATTGAAGTTCTCGTCGCCGCCCTTGTCCTGGACGTAGAGGACGAACTGGCCGTCTTCGCTCCAGAAATAGCCCGGCACGGGCCGGTCGTCGGCTGTGAGGGGGCGGGCGGCGTCGAAGGGCTCGTCGATCCCCTTGACCCAGACGTTGCGGACGCCCTCGTAGTCTCGAAGGAACGTGAGGTACTGGCCGTCGGGGGAGAGCTGCGAGCCGGAGATCTCGGGGTTGCCGAAGAAGACCTCGCGGTCGAGAAGTGGCGGGAGGTCAGCCCCTTGAAGTCCAGGGGCGGTCGGGGCGACGGACGTTTGCGCGAAGGCAGGAAGCGCCGCTAGCCCGGCCAGGGCAAGGGTGAGAAAACGCATGGAGGAGTCGCGTGAGTGAAAGGGTGAGGGCGGCTACGAGGCGGTCCGGGCAGATATTCCGCCCGGTCGGTGGATCGTCTGTTAATCCGATTGCTCCACACGAGACCGCCCGCCTCGGTGGGGTCACCGAGGCGGGCGTGGTCAGCCGACGGGGCGGAGGCGCTACTCCTGGGCGTCGGGCGACTTCTGCGGCTCGCCGCCGCCCGGCGTGAGCACCACGTCGATCAGCCCGAAGGCCTTGGCTT
>JBCCPW010000450.1:0-2929 GCA_039024735.1 Bacteroidota bacterium | reverse complement strand
CGCTCGTGCCGTCCCACTCGGAGCCCGATGGGCCGAAGATGCCATACGGACGGCCGTTCACGGTGACACCGAGCACGTGTCCCTCGTCCAGCCACACGGTGGGCGTGCTCTCGAAGGCGATGCGCGCATCGCCGCCCGTGCGCTCGAAGAACACGAACGGCAGCCCGTGTCCGAGGGTCGCCTCCAGGGTGTTCGCCCCGTCCTCCCATCGCGCCGTCACGGTCCAATCGCCATAGCCTGCGACCGTCGTTTCGCTCGCCGCGAGGCCCTCGATGCCGACAATCAGCTGCGGACTGTAGGGGAAGAAATAGTCGTTGGCGGCGAGGGCGGCATCGGGCGCGTAGCCCATCTGCAGGCCCCCACTGAGCGCACGCGCCGAGAGCGGATGCGCGAGCAGCGGACCCGAGAACGGGTCCTGGAAGAACGGAAAGAGCAGGCTGCTCCAGAAGTCGTTGGTCTGGATGGGCTGATCGAACCCCTCGGCAACGAGCGGGACGACGGGGCGCCCGAGCGCGTCCTGAGGTCCCACGGTTCCGGCAGGCTGCGACGTGGCGTAGCTGCCCTGCCCAACGGGCTGCTGTGCGACGGCGGGGAGACCGTACGACAGCCCGGCGAGGAGCACGAGACAGACACCGAGGCGGCGGAGACAGACCATGGGTTCAGAGAGGTGGGAGGATGCCCCTGCACCGAGGCGGGGGAGGCACGCGCTGGGGCCGGACGTGGTTGCGCGGCCGATGGCACGGCCCCGACGAACGGACGGGCCGCGTTCCCGCCTCGGTGTTCCGGCCGTGTGTTCATGCGCGGTGTGGGACGCTCAAGGTGAACGGCCGCCAATGCTACCTGAGCCCAGCACTGGCCGGGGAGACCATTGCCTTTGAGGAGGTCGCCGACGGCGTCTGGGCGCTGAACTTCTACTCGCTCGAACTCGCCCGCTTCGACGAGCGGGACTACCAACTCAAGACCTAGACTACCGACCGACCGTGTTACCGATGTGGCCGGTCTGATCTGTCATCCATGTGACCGGCTCCTACAAGCTCAGTTGGAAGCGACTAGGTAAATCAGCGCCGTAGCCACGAGAAGAAATAGCGCTGCGAAAGCCCTTAATATTACTACCAATACGCGGAGATCTGGTACGCTAGCTAGACCGAGACGGCTTCCAATAGCGAGTACCTCTGTCCTCGTGATTCCAAGCAAAACGGCACCGTATAGAAAGATCAGACAGAGCGCCAAGCTCATTGCGATGGGCAGGCCGAGAGACCATTTAACAAGAGAATGATTAAGATTAGAAAAGAAATAACTTAGTATGGCCCCGGTAACGGCATAATAGAATACATTAATCTTGATAACCATTTCTAAATAGAATTTATAAAGATCAACGTGGAGCGCGTACTGCTTCCAAAGAATGTCTTGGTCGTCAGTCAAGGGGACTCGGCTGAGCAGGTCTGAGAGCAATCTTCCTGAACCTTGACCCATTGGACTAGATGGCAGTGTGCGGCATAAAAACAAGTATTGGTGGGCGTGGCGCCGGATAAAAACCCGAGGCTACGCCAGATAATACACCATCGCATCGTGCCACCCGCCGCGTGGATCAGCGCGTTGCTATCGAGCGAGCACCCCACGCATATCGCGCAACGCGCTCCGTAACCACAGGCCCGCCTCGGTACCGAGGCGGAGGAAGTCACGTCACCAGCACCCGCCGTTGCTTGCTCGTCTTCCCGATGCCCGGGTTGAACGTGTTGGTCGGGTCCAGGGCCTCGTAGTGCGCCTTCAGGGCCGCATCGGCCTCGTAGAGGTGCCCCACGTTGTGCTCGGCGGGGTACTTCGCGCCTCGGGCGTCCAGCATCTCCAGGAGCCGTTTCTTGATCCCCACCACGTCGGCGCCCTTCTTGGGGACAAGGTCGAGGTGGAAGACGTGGCACATGAAGTGGCCGCAGTAGAGGGCGTGGTCGAGTTGGTCGGCCACGTCCGGCGGGATGTCGATGATCCAGTCCGGGTCGTTGCCGAGCAGCGCGATGTCCAGTGCGAGGACCTCCTCGGTGGTGGACTGATGGACGTTCTGGTACCGGATGCCTGCCCCCGCCGCCGCGAAGCGGTGCAGGAGCGCCGCCTCCGCCTCGGTGTCGGTGCACGCAAAAAAGTCGACGCCCTCGCGCGTGCCCCACTCCTCAGTGAGGTACCGCTCGGCCTCCTCAATCCCGTCGCCGCTCATGCTGAGGATGAGGTAGTGCTCGAAGCGCTCACGGTACTCGCGGATCCGAGGCGGGAGTTGGCTCGGGAAGGCCCGGCTGATGCCGTAGAGGGCGAGATCCGGCAGGAACTTGGGCAGGAAGGAAACCTTGTTGGTCAGGTACTCCACGCGAGACTTGAGCGCGTAGAGCGCAGGGAGCCGCTTCGTCCCGAGGTGCTTGATGGAGAGCACGACATCCTTCCCGTACCGCTTGGCGGTGTCCAGGATGCTCGCGTTCATGTACTCGCACTTGTCCGGCAGATCGTCGAACCGCGTGAGGACATCGCGGCGCAGGGCCGTGAAGTCTTCCGGGTCGTTGGTGCCGAGGAAGAACACCTGCGTCCGGTCGGGCTGCGGGTACGTGTCCACGCGCACCGCGAAGGCCGCCACCTTGCCCGCACTGCCGCTCACGTCGTGCAGGCGCCGGGGGTCGGCGTTGTAGCGGTTGGGCGCGTCGGCGTCCAGATCGCGGATGCGGGCGGCGTACTCGCGGTCCGAGGCGGGCGTGTCGAACGCCTCCACGTTCGCCTCGGGGATGCGCCCGCTCTCCAGCGTCGCGAAGATCTCCTCCGGCGTCTCGCCGAGGCCCCGGATCCCGAGGTGGTTGACCAGTTCCAGTTCGCCCTCCTCGGTGACCCGCGCGAAGAGCGACAGTTCCGTGTACGAGACGCCGCGCTTGCAGAGCGCCCCGCCCGCGTTGTT
>JBCCPW010000449.1:0-2939 GCA_039024735.1 Bacteroidota bacterium | reverse complement strand
GAGGCGGAGGAGTGTGACTGGGGCCTGCCCGCGCAGTGGCTCGACGCGGAGGACCGCCTTGATCTCTCGACGCCCGTCAACTTCACCTCCACCTCGGACACCATCGGAGGCAACTCCGGGTCCCCAGTGCTCGACCGTGACCTCCGCCTCGTCGGGCTCAACTTCGACCGGACCATCGAGGGGCTGGTGCGGGACTACCTTTACGCGCCGGAGCGAGGCCGCAACGTGATGGTGGACGCCCGCATCGTCTTGGAGTCTCTTCGCGAGGTCTACGGCCTTCCCGCTCTGGCGGACGAACTGACCGGCGCGGGCATGTAGACCCGTGACTCCCGCCTCGGTCCCATCGTGGATGCACCGAGGCGGGAACTGACGAGGCACCGGGCGCCTGTACCTTTTGAGGGAGCGCCCCGTTGGACGTGCTGTCCTCGAGACACTTCCTCTCACCCACCTCTTCCCACCATGGGCTGGATTTTCTGGATCGTCGTCGGCATCGCCGCCGGGTTCCTCGCGGAGAAGATCATGAAGACCGATATGGGTCTCCTGATGAACCTCGGTGTTGGGCTCGTTGGCTCCATTCTCGGCGGCGTCGTCGTGACGTACCTCACGCCGTTCCGTGCGGACGGCGGGCTCATTTGGAGCATCCTCGTCGCCACGCTCGGAGCGGTCCTGCTGCTCTGGATCGTCGGGATTGTCCGAAAGAAGCGCTAGCGCGATGCCTCGCTTGGTTCGAGCGGCGGCCCGGTTCGGCTGGGTCGCCGCACTTGTTTCGTGCTCGGTCGCACTGACGGCCTGCGGCGGCGACACGGACACACGAGACGCCGACCGTCCTGCGGTCTCGTTCGAGTCCGTCGCGGCGCTCCAGGGCGAAGGCGCCGCGCGGTTCCTGTACACGGACGCCGCCCTCGCCGACCTCGAAACGGTCGTCGCCGCTCTCGATTCAGCCGGTCAGGCCCAGGCACGCCCGCTGCTGGATGACCTCCGTTCGTCGAGAGCCAGCCTCCAGCGTCAACTCGACTCTCTCAACGCGACACGCTTCCCCGACGGCATCGCCTTCGACACCACCGCGGCGTCAATCCGGGACCGCCTCGATGCGCTGGACGCCGCCATCGCGCGGGACCGCGTGCTCGTGATTCCCGAGGCGGGCGACCTCCGGTTCTTCGCCGCCGCCCGCCTCGGTCCCCTCGGGAACCGCATCGCGTCGCTTCGTGCGGACTCGACCGCTGAGAGCCTCCGGCAAGCCGCGGAGTTGGACAGCGCCCGCGTTCGAGTGGAGCAACAGGTCGCCTTGCTCTCGCGCCGAGGCGTCCCGTTCGACAGCCTACGGACGGTTCTCAGCCGCTCCTTCGGCGACCTCCAGCGGTTCCGCCGGGACACCCTCGCGATGCGCTTCCGGCCCGATTCGCTCCGGTAACTCCGCGACCGACTCCGGCGATGCGTCCGCCTCGGTGGCGGGTGGATCGTCGAGGTCGTCCACCACGTCCTTCGCCACGAAGAGCGGGTACGCGAGGGCGGCCAGGGTGGCCGGAGCGTAAAACAGCAAGAGGCGCCAGACCGAGGAGGTGAGCGGCAGGATCTCGCGGGGGACGAACGGCGAGTGGAGAAGAAGGAACGTCGCCTCGGTGGCGCCCGCGGCGCCGGGCGTGGGGGCGGGGGAGGCCACGGCGTATGTCAGCCAGCCGAGGACCCAGTAGAGGACCGGCTCCAACGCGCCCCCGAGCGCGAACACGATCACGGTGGCGACGGAGTACCGCGCGATCCATTGCACGGCCGAGAGGAGGAACGTGAGGGCGAACCAGCCCCGTCCCTCCCTTGCCGCGAGGACCAGTGTGGCTCTCATGTCCCGCCACCCTCGGCGCAGCCCCCCACGCATCCGCGCGATGAACCGCCTGGACCGGTGCTGAGCCTCCGCACCGAGGCGGCCTGCCACGGCCAACCGGAGGGCGGCCCAGATCAGCAGCGCACCGAGGCAGACGGCACCCAGGACCGAGAGCGCCTGCACGTCCATCCCGAAGACCGCGTCGCTCGCGGCCGACCGGATCCCGTCGGTGTCGGCCGACATCCACACGAAGGCCAACGGCAGCGCGAGCGCGATGAACAAGAGGTCTTCCACCGCCTCGATGGAGAACAGCGAGGCCGCCTTCCCGGAGGGAACGCCCCACCGCACCGCCAGCGCCCAGCGGATGCTCCCGCCGCCGACGGCCGTGGGCGTGACGGCCGACCCGAGCACGCCGCCCGCGTAGATCCGGAGCGCCGTCCCGAACGAGAGCGGGTGCCCCACAAACCGTGTCCAGATCACCATGCGCACCGACTGGGTGACCCACGGCGTGGCGACGAGCGCGAGCGCCAGCACCACGGAGCCCACGGGGACAGAGGCCAGCGCACCGAGGAGGTCGCGGTCGGTCGTCGCGAGGGAAAACCCGACGTTGGCCGCGATGCCGAGTGGCAGCAGCACCGCCGCGGCGCGGATCAGGGAGCGGGGGGTGGGGAGCGAAGGCACGGGAGCGGTCCGCTTCGGGGTGATCGGGTGACGATCAAGCGCGTGGAATAACTTCGGTCTCCCCCTCGTGCCCGACCATGTCTGTCCTCGCCCCCGACCGTCTCCAGGAAGCCGAACGCCTCGTCTCGCGTCTCTCAGACCGCATTCGGTCCGTTCCGCCCAGTGGGATCCGGCGCTTCTTCGAAATCGCCGCGACGATGGACGAGGTGATTTCGCTCGGCATCGGCGAGCCGGACTTCGTTTCTCCGCAGCCGGTCATCGAGGCGGCCAAGGCCAGTCTGGACGCAGGGCAGACGGGCTACACGGCCAACCTCGGTCTCGCGGAGCTTCGCGAGGCCATCGCGGGCGAACTCCAGTCGCTGCACGACCTCACGTACGATCCGCGCGAGATCGTGGTCACCATCGGCGCGAGCGAGGCCATGCTCATCGCGATGCTCGCTCT
>JBCCPW010000448.1:0-2946 GCA_039024735.1 Bacteroidota bacterium | reverse complement strand
GCGTCGGGTACCTCCGGGCCGTGCAGGGCGCGATGGACGCGCACGGCGTGGGCGTGATCGGCAGCGTGATTGGGCGGTACTACGCGATGGACCGCGACCTCCGCTGGGAGCGGACCGAGCGATCCTACCGTGCGCTCGTGGGGTCGTCTGAGGAGGCCACCGAGGCGGACGATCCCATCGCGGCGCTCCAGGCCAGTTACGCCTCCGGCACGACGGACGAGTTCGTCACGCCCATCGTGGTCGCGGGTGCGCCCCGCGTCTCCGACGGGGACGCCGTGCTGTTCTTCAACTTCCGCGCGGACCGCGCCCGGCAGATCACCCGAGCGTTCATCGAGGACGGCTTCGAAGGGTTCGATCGCGAGCCGCCTCGGGTCCACTACACCACGTTCACGTCCTACCAGGCCGACTTTGACGTCCCGGTCGCATTTCCCAAAGAGGACCTGGCGGAGACGCTGGGCGAGGTCGTCTCGCGTGCGGGCCTCACACAGCTTCGTGCGGCGGAAACCGAGAAGTACCCCCACGTCACGTTCTTCTTCAACGGGGGGCGCGAGGTGCAGTTCGAAGGGGAGAAGCGGATCCTCGTGCCGAGCCCGAAGGTGGCGACGTACGATCTCAAGCCTGAGATGAGCGCCCCGGAGTTGGCCTCGAGAGTGGCGGTGCACATCCGCGAACAGGCCCCGTCTCTCGTCGTGCTCAACTTCGCGAACCCGGACATGGTCGGGCACACCGGCGATTTCGACGCTGCGGTCCGGGCGGTGGAGGCTGTCGATGGAACGTCTCGCGAGGTGATCGAGGCGGCGCTGGACGGCGGCTACAGCGTCGAAATCATCGCCGATCACGGCAACGCGGACAAGATGCGCACCGCCGACGGATCGCCGCATACGGCCCACACGACGTCTCTCGTGCCGCACCTCGTCATCGCCCCGGGCGTGGACGCCGTGCGGCCGGGCGTCCTCGGGGACATCGCGCCGACGATCCTCCGGCTTCTCGGTCTGGAGCAACCCGCGGCTATGACCGGGACCCCGCTCGTCGGCTGAGCGGCCCGCCTCGGTGCGGCCCGCCTCGGCACCGAGGCGGGGTCACTCACAAGAAGGCGCCCGGTTCGTCGGTAGGTTGGGTCGTTCGCCTCCGTGCCCGATGGATCTGCTCACGCAGTACGAGATCCCGTACCTCCACCCGCTTGCGGTCCACTTCCCGCTAGTGCTGCTGCTCCTTGCGGGAGCCGCCGGAATGGTGTATTTGCTGCGAGGTACCTCGGTGTGGCGCGTCTCGGTGCTTACGTTCCTCGCGCTCGGGGCGGCGTCGGCGTACTGGGCCAACGAGACAGGGCAGACCCTCGAAGCCGACGTGCGCGGTGAGCCCATGGTGGAGGCCATCGTGGAAACGCACGAGGATGCCGCCGGGTGGACGTTCTGGTCAGCGGTCGGGGCGCTGCTGCTCGTGGGAGGCATGAGTCTGTGGCTTCGTCGCCTCCCCGCGCCCACCGAGGTGGGAAAGCGCGACCCGATGCTGATGCGGTCCGCTATCGCGATGATCTCGTGCGTTCCAGCCATCCTGGTGGCCTACACGGCCCACCTCGGTGGCCTGATGGTCTGGGGCGTCCCGGTCGGATAGGACGGCAGGGGAAAATGGAGTGCCCTCTTGGATGGGGACGGGCGGGAGACTAGTTTTACTATCATCGTAGTAGAAGGGCGGCTCGCCGTCCCAAGCCCCCCGTCCCTCATGCGTCTTCTTCTCGCTTGCTTCCTCCTGATCCTTGCCACGTCTGTTGCCGCTCAGGAAGGGAGCGTCCGGTACGAGATCACGACTCAGCTGGACATCGACCTCCCGCCCGGTTTGGCCCACATGGCGGATCAGATCCCATCCAGCCGGACGGAGGATCGCGTGCTCCACTTCCGCGACGCGGTCTCGTTGTTGGTCCCCGCTCCGAAGGAGGAGGAAGACGCGGACTTTGAGTCGGGCGGGATGCGGATCATGTTCCGCCAGAACGACGACGATGCGCTCCACCTGGACCGCGGGGCGGGCACCCGCATTGAGCGGCGCGATTTCCTCAGCCGCACGTTCCTGATCGAGGGAGAACCCACGGCCTTCGACTGGCGGCTCACGGGCGAAGCGGCGGAGTTCCTCGGCTACACGGCCTACCAGGCCACGACGATGCGCGACACCGTGGCCGTCCAGGCGTGGTTCACGCCCGAGATTCCCGCCTCGGTGGGGCCAGGGCCGTACGGAGGTCTGCCCGGTCTGATTCTGGTCGTCACCGAGGACGGCGCGCGGCGGACCTTCATCGCGCGCGATGTTTCCCTGGGGTCCCTGGAGGAGGGGCTCCTCGATCCACCCGACAGCGGTCGTCGCGTCACGCAAGACGAGTTCGACGCCATCGTCGAGGAGAAGATGGAAGACATGAGGGGCCGAGGCGGCGCCATGATCATCCGTGGCTAGTGCCCGTACACGGCGGTGACGCGTGAGGCTCGGTCTGGCATCCTAGCGCATCCCGTGTCACGCTTCGCCCATCCCGATTTCGCCAGAGACGCCACGGCGTACACCCGTGCCCCCTGACTCGGACCTCTCCATCTATGCCCTTCTATCGACTTCTCGCCCTGTCGTTGGTCCTCGCCTCGTCTGCCGCCGCTCAGGTAACGGTATCCGGTGTGGTTCAGGACTCCACCGAGGCGCCCCTGCCCGGAGCCACGGTCGTGCTGCTGACGCCTGCCGACTCGGTGCTCGTCTCGTTCGCGGCGAGCCGCTCCGACGGGGCCTTCCAGCTGCGCAACGTCCGGGAGGGCGAGTACCTGCTGCGGGTCACCTTCGTGGGGTACGAGACCGCCTCGGTGCCGGTCACGGTCCAGACCGAGGACCTGGACGTCGGGACGGTACGGCTGGCAACGGCCGATGGCGACCTCGGTCGCCTCCTGGTGGAGACCGACCGGGTGCCGGTCATCCTCCGGG
>JBCCPW010000447.1:0-2994 GCA_039024735.1 Bacteroidota bacterium | reverse complement strand
TCGGCCACCGTCGGGATGTCGCCCGGCTCGATGCCATCGGAGAGCGGACCGAGGCGGGTGGGCGCGGGGAGCGGATCCGGGTAGGGCTGCGTCCGCTCCGCGGCCTTGCGGAACGGCGTGTACACGCGCGGGAGCCCGTCGATAGAGAACGGAAGGGTGTCGATGTCCACGAGGGTGTGGCCCCAGTAGACGTGGGCGTCCGCCTCGGGGAGCGCATCGAGGAGGGCGTCTTCCACGTCCACCTCTTCGCGCATGGGCTCGTCGTGATAGAAGAGGCCCGTCGCGCCGGACTCGCGGTAGAGCGCTGGGACGACCGCCTCGGGCCGTCCGCGCCTCACGACGAGGTCCCCGCCTCGGTCGCGCATCCTCGCGCGAAGGTCCGCGAGGGATTCCAGGAGGAAGCGAGCGCGATGGCCGCCGGTCTTGGGCACGCCCCAGTCGGTCTCGCGGAAGTCGCGCGGATCCAGGCAGTAGACGGCGAGGAGGCGACCGTCCGGCCCGGCATGATCCTGGGCGGCGATAAGAGGGGCGTGGTCGTGGAGGCGGAGGTCGTGGCGGAGCCACAGAAGAGCGGTGGGCACAGACAGAGCGACGAGTGAGGGGCGTGCGCTTAACGCCGTGCCGCGTGCGCGGCTCCGCTCTCGCGAGAGCCCCACCGAGGCGGACCGACCCGCCCGCCTGACGGCGGTAGCTTGCCGCATGGACGCCCTCATCGAACGGGTCGATGCCCTCGCCCGCTACCTCGACCTCGACGCACGCCGTCAGCGCCTCGACGACCTGAAGGCCCGGCGCCTGGAGCCCGGCTTCTGGGACGACCCCGACCGCGCTCGCGAGACCGAGCAGGCCATCGCGGCAGAGAAGACCTGGACCGACGCCTTCGACACGCTGGAGCGCCGCCGGGACGATCTCCTCACGCTCCAGGAGATGCAAGACGAGGACCCCGACTCCGACCTCTCGGCTGAGATCTCGCGGGAGGAAACGGCGCTGGAACGAGCCGTGGAAGCGATGGAGCTGCGCGGGATGCTCTCCGGCCCGGACGACCACCGGACGGCCATCCTGACCGTCAACAGCGGCGCGGGCGGCACCGAGAGCCAGGACTGGGCGGACATGCTCCTGCGGATGTACACCCGCTACGCCGAGCAGCAGGACTACGCGGCGACGCTCCTCGAATACCAGGAGGGCGAGGGGGCAGGCATCAAATCCGCGAGCCTTCGCATCGAGGGATCCTTCGCGTACGGCTACCTCAAGGCCGAGAGCGGCGTCCACCGCCTCGTCCGCATCTCTCCGTTCGACGCCTCCGGGCGCCGCCACACCTCCTTCGCGAGCGTCTTCGTCTACCCCGAGATCGACGACGCCATCGAGGTGGAGGTCAAGTCGGATGAGTTGGAGTTGCAGACCTTCCGCTCCGGCGGCAAGGGCGGCCAGAACGTCAACAAGGTGGAGACCGGCGCCCGCTACATCTGGACCGGCACGCTCTCCAACGGGGAGGACGCCCGCGTCGTCGCGGAGAGCACGGAGCAGCGCTCGCAGCTTCAGAACCGGGACCGCGCGATGCAGATGCTCAAGAGTCGCATCTACGCGCTGGAGCAGGAGATCCGCGAGGCGGCCAAAAACGCCGAGGAGGCCGGGAAGAAAAAGATCGAGTGGGGCAGCCAGATCCGCTCGTACGTCTTCCAGCCGTACACCATGGTCAACGACCACCGCACCGAGGTCAAGATCTCCGACGTGCAGAGCGTCATGGACGGCGACCTCGATGCGTTCATCAAGGCGTACCTCCTTCAGGACACCGGCTCGGACGCGTGATGAACCGCCATCCGCCGACTGCCGACCGCGCCAGGGGTGCCCGCCGCGGTACCGAGGCGGGAGGTGCGCGAGGACGTGCGAGAGGCCACCTCCAGCGCCTTATGGTCCTCGCGCTTGTTGCAGGACTCGCGGGATGCAGCGGCGCCTCGGAGACGCCCAACCGCGATCGTCTTCCTCGCCGGACGCCCGCCCCGGTGGTGACACCGCCTCCCGACACCACCGACGCCGGGCCTGATCGCAGCGGGCTCTTCGACTCCTTCGCCGACTACGAGCAGCAACGACAGGCAGCAGCGGTGAATCTGCGCGAGGCCATCGGCACGCCCACGGCCGCCTCGGTGACGGACTGCAAGAGCGTCCCCGTCGGCGCGAAGGCGTGCGGCGGGCCGCGGAGCTACGCGATCTACTCCGCCTCGGGAGATGACGAGATCGGCATCATCCGCCTCGCGGCTCGCATCACCGCCCTCGACCGCGAGGCCAACGAGCAGTTCGGCCTCAACTCGGACTGCGCGCTCACCCCCGAGCCGAGCGTCGCCGTGGAGAACGGCGTCTGCGTGGCCCGATAGCCTCCCGATCCCATGCGCGTCCTCCTCCCCATTCTGCTGCTCGCTGGGTGCGTCGCGCCTACCTCGGGCTCGCTGGGCATCGGCCCGTTCGAAAGCGAGGCGGACTACCGGCAGCAGCGCGAGGCGGCGACCGAGTCGCTGGACGCCGCCATCACCCCCGCGACGGCATCGAGCGCGACCGCGTGCCGCGTTGTGCCCACCTCCGAGCAAGCCTGTGGCGGCCCGACGACCTTCGCGATCTACTCCCGCGAGAGCCCGAACGCGACCGAGATCGAGTGGCTCGCGGCGCGGCTCGTCGCGCTGGACACCGCCGCCAACCGCCAGTTCGAGTACATCTCCACGTGCGCGGCCTACACCCCGCCCACGCCGGTCCTCCGGGACGGCGTCTGCGTGTCCTCGCGCGAGTAGTCCCGCCTCGGTGCCCATCCGGGTACACCGAGGCGCCCTTCTTCTTCCACCGCGCCCCTCCCCCATGCGCGAACGCTTCGACACCCTCGTCATCGGCTCCGGCGTCGCCGGGCTGTCCTTCGCGCTGCGCGCGGCCGAGCACGGCACCGTGGCGGTGGTCACCAAGAAGGAGAGCGCCGAGAGCAACACGAACTACGCCCAGGGCGGCATCGCGGCGGTC
>JBCCPW010000446.1:0-3021 GCA_039024735.1 Bacteroidota bacterium | reverse complement strand
GGTCATCTGGAAGCGGCTGGTGCCCTCGGCCAGGTGGCCCGTCGCGCCGGAGGCCAGCGTGATGGTGCCCGTGCCGCGGAACGTCTCGAAGCCAGCCCCGCCGCCGGCCCAGAGGAGGTGGTCCGTGATGGTCAGGTCGAAGTTGCCCGCGATGACGCCCAGCCCACCCATCTCCAGCCCGGCGATGATCGTGTTCTGAGTCAGCGAGGCGATACGGATGCTGCCGTTTGCGACCACGGCGGTATCCGCTTCGGCAGGGACACCCATGGGGGACCAGTTGGCCGCCTCGGTCCAGTTGCCATTCCCGCCGACCCACTCGTAGCGGGTCTGGGCAGACGTGGCGAGGGGAAGCAGGAGGGCGAGAACGAGGAACGCGCGCATGGACGGGCCAGGAGAGTGTGTCCCAACGTTCGGGCAGCCCCCCACGCCGCCGCATGACGCGAACGCGCCGTTGTGTGCACCGCCTCGCGGCACCGAGGCGGGTGTCGCCGACCCGCCCGCCTCGGTGCCCACGCACGCGTCACCGAGGCGGACGCCCTCGCGGTCTCTTCGGGATCGCCCGGTGCCCGCCTCGGTAGCTTCGTGCACGCAGCACGATGCGCCGACGAGCGGCGCCCACCCCATGCAGATCACCCTCCCCGACGGCTCGCACCGTCACCTCTCCGATGGCGCCTCGGGCCGCGACCTCGCGCTCGATATCTCCTCCGGCCTCGCCCGTGCCGCCCTGGCCGTCGAGGTGAACGGCGAGGTGCGCGACCTCGACCGCCCGCTCCCGGACGGCGCGACGGTCGCCATCCTCACCTTCGACTCGGAGGGCGGGAAGCACGCGTTCTGGCACTCCTCGGCACACCTCATGGCCGAGGCGCTGGAAGCCCTCTACCCCGGCATCCAGTTCGGTATCGGTCCGGCCGTGGACGGCGGATTCTACTACGACGTGGACCTCTCCGCCACGAGCAAGGAACGCCTCACCGATGACGACCTCCCGGCCATCGAGGCCAAGATGAAGGAACTCGCGCGGCTGAACCACCGGTACGAGCGGCGCGATGTCTCCAAGGCGGAGGCCCTCGCCTACTTCGAGGAGAAGGGAGACGCGTACAAGCTGGAGCTGATCTCCGATCTGGAGGACGGCACCATCACGTTCTACCAGCAGGGCGACTTCGTGGATCTGTGCCGGGGTCCGCACATCCCGAGCACCAAGCCCATCAAGGCCGTCAAGCTGACGAGCCTCGCGGGCGCCTACTGGCGCGGCGACGAAAGCCGCCCGCAGCTGACGCGCATCTACGGCGTCACCTTTCCCAAGCAGAAGCTCCTCGACGAGCACCTGGAGCGGATCGAACTCGCGCGCCAGCGCGACCACCGAAAGCTCGGCCGCGAACTGGATCTGTTCATGTTCTCGGACACGGTCGGCCCCGGTCTCCCGATGTGGCTGCCGAAGGGCGCGGTCCTCCGCGAGACGCTCATCGACTTCCTCAAAGCGGAGCAGGTGGCGCGCGGCTACGAGCCCGTCGTCACGCCGCACATCGCGCGGCTGGATCTCTTCCGCACGTCGGGCCACTACCCGTACTACGCCGACAGTCAGTTCCCGCCGATGCTGGAGCACGGCGCGGGTCCGGCCTTGCCCGAGGGCGAGCACGCCGAGAGCCGGAGCCACGAGCCCGGCACCGGCCCAACCGGCGAGAACGAGCGGGGCTACCTGCTCAAGCCCATGAACTGCCCGCACCACACGCAGATCTACGCGCGCAAGCCGCATTCCTATCGCGACCTCCCCGTCCGGCTGGCAGAGTTCGGGACGGTCTACCGCTACGAGCAGTCCGGAGAACTGGGCGGCCTGACCCGCGTGCGCGGCTTCACGCAGGACGACGGCCACATCTTCTGCACGCCGGATCAGGTCAAGGACGAGTTCAAGGATGTCATTGACCTCACGCTGACGGTTCTCCGCGCGCTGGAGTACGAGGACTTCACGGCGCAGGTCAGCCTGCGCGATCCCGCCGACACGGACAAGTACATCGGCGAGCCGGAGCAGTGGGACGCCGCCGAGCAGGCCATCCGCGAGGCTGCCGCCGAGATGGGCCTGGATGCCATCGAGGAGGAAGGCGAGGCCGCGTTCTACGGCCCCAAGCTGGACTTCATGGTCAAGGACGCCCTCGGCCGAAGCTGGCAGCTCGGCACGGTCCAGTTGGACTACAACCTCCCCGAGCGCTTCGACCTCACCTACATCGACGAGAACGACGACCGGGTGCGGCCAGCGATGATCCACCGCGCGCCGTTCGGCTCGCTGGAGCGGTTCATCGGGGTCACCATCGAGCACACCGGGGGTGACTTCCCGCTGTGGCTCGCGCCCGTGCAGGCGCGCGTGCTTCCCATCACGGACGGGCAGAACGCCTATGCCGAGGAGGTCGCGGCCGCGCTTCGCGCCGAGGGTCTCCGCGTGGAAGTGGACGACCGCTCGGAGAAGGTCGGCCGCAAGATCCGCGAGGCCGAGTTGGCGAAGGTCCCGGCCCAACTCGTCGTCGGAGCGAAGGAGGCCGAGGCGGGCACCGTCTCGGTCCGCCGCCGAGGCGCCGGAGCCGACGGCCAGACCATCGACACGGGCGCGATGCCTCTGGCCGACCTCGCGAGCCGCCTCCGCGAGGAGGTGGACCGAGGCATGGGTCGCGCCTGATCCCGCCTGCCTCGGTGCCACGACGGCGGCACCGAGGCGGAGTACACTGACGCGGTCTCTCGCCCGTCCCATGTCCAGGCACCACACGCTCGACTACATCGAGTTCACCGTCCGCGACCTCGCGGAAGCCAAGCGGTTCTACACCGAGGCGGTCGGCTGGCGCTTCACCGACTACGGCCCGACGTACGCGGGCATCCAGGGCGAGACGCGCGAGGTGGGCGGAATGGAGCAGACCGATGCCCTGCGTCCCACGGGCGGCGGGGCCCTCGCGATTCTCTACTCGGACGATCTGGAGGCGACGCTGGCGGCCGTCGTTGCGGCGGGAGGGCCACTCACGCAGGCCATCTTCTCGTTCCCGG
>JBCCPW010000445.1:0-3027 GCA_039024735.1 Bacteroidota bacterium | reverse complement strand
CCGCTACGCCGAGAACCCGCCGAAGAAGTACCAGGACGTCTACCCGCTCGACTTCGAGACGAAGGACGCGCCCGCGCTGTGGAACGAACTCAAGAGCGTGTTCGAGTTCTGGATCGAGCGCGGCGTGACGGTCTTCCGCGTGGACAACCCGCACACGAAGCCGTTCGCCTTCTGGGAGTGGTGCCTGGCCGACCTCCGCGACCGCTTCCCGGAGACGATCTACCTCGCCGAAGCCTTCTCGCGCCCGAAGGTGATGTACACGCTCGCCAAGCTGGGCTACAACAACTCGTACACCTACTTCTCCTGGCGCAACGACAAGCAGGGCCTGATGGAGTACTGCCGCGAGCTCTTCCAGACGGAGGTCGGCGAGTACTACCGCCCCAACTTCTGGCCCAACACGCCCGACATCCTCACCGACTACCTCCGCGACGGTGGCCACCCGGCCCACGTCGCGCGGTTCGTGCTCGCTACGACGCTCTCCAGCGCCTACGGCATCTACGGCCCACCCTACGAGCATGTCTACAACCACCAGCACCCGGCGCGCGAGGAGTACCGCGACAACGAGAAGTACGAGGTCCGCACCTGGAACTGGCACGACCCCACAAGCCTCCAGCCGATCATGCAGCGGGTCAACGGGATCCGCCACGCCCACCCGGCGCTCCAGCGGATGCGCAACCTGCGCTTCCACAACATCGACAACCCGCAGATGATCGCCTACTCGAAGCAGGCGCGGCGGGACGACGGGAGCCTCGACACGATCCTGTGCGTGGTCAACCTCGACCCGTACCACACGCAGACCGGCTGGCTCGACCTGCCACTCTGGGAGCTCGGCATCGACGAGCACGCGGCGTATGGGGTGACGGATCTCCTCGGCGGCGAACGCTACCTCTGGACCGGCCCGCGCAACTTCGTCAAGCTCGATCCGCACGTCCTCCCCGCGCACATCTTCACCGTGCAAACGATGTCCTGACGCCTCTCTTATCCCCCGTCTGCCTCTCCCCCAGCCTGTTACATGTCCGACCCCGCCGTAGCCCGCTCTGCCCATGACCACGCTGCCACGCTGCCCGCTCTTGCCGCACCCGACGGCGTCCACGCGCTGCTGACGAATCCCGACCCGGCAGGGCACGCGCCGCTGCTCGACGCCCTCCCGGCGTACATCCGCCGCCAGCGGTGGTTCGGGGCAAAGGACTGCAGCATCGTGTCCGTGGCCCTGGCCGACGCGGTGCGGCTCGTGGAGGCACCGTGGCTGATCTACCTCGTGACGCTCGACGTGACGCTGCAGCCTACGGACGGCCCGAGGCGGACGGACGCCTACCTCCTCCCGCTCACCGTGCGTACGGAGGCCGAGGGCCAAGCGCTGTTCTCGATCCGTCCTCAGGCGGCGCTCGCCTGGCTCGCTGTCCCGGACGGGCGGCACTTGCTCTACGACGCGGCGGGCGGGCCCGACTTCTGGGTCGCGCTCTTCGACTGGTGGACGAGCGGCCCGGCGCGCGACTCCGGGCGAGGGACGTATGCGGGACAGGCGGATGCGGAGGTCTGCGCCCACACGCCCAACGTTGCCAAGCCGCTCACCGGCGAGCAGTCGAACTCGGCGGCCATCCTCGACGGGGCCTACTTCCTGAAGCTCTACCGGCGGCTGGAGCGCGGCCCGAACCCCGAGGTCGAGTTGCTGCAGCACCTCACCGAGGCGGGCTTCGCGCACGTCCCCGCCCTCCACGGCACGCTGACCTTCGCGGAGGGTGACCAGCACGTCTCCGTCGGCGTGATCCAGCAGGCGCTGCGCGTCGAGACCGACGGCTGGAGCTATGCCACCGACCTCGTAGCAGCCTTCCTCGACCGCATCGTAGACCGCGCGCTGCCTGACGAGCCGCTCCCGCACGACGCCTGGGACCGCGAGCCAGAGACGCTGCCCGATTGGCTGGAGACGGAGGCGGCGGACCTCGTGCAATTATCGCGGATGCTCGGCGTGCGGACGGCGGAGATGCACCTGGCGCTCGCCACGGGCACGGCGGACGCGCTCCGCCCGGAGCCGGGCATCCCCGAAGCCGTCCAGGGGCTGGTCGACCGCGTGACGGCGGAGATGCAGGTCACGCGGACGATGCTCACCGAGCAGGCCTCCAGCATCGCTGACACGCTCCCGTTCGACCTCCCCTCGGGCGAAGACTGGGCGCGGGTGCAGGCCCGCCTCAACCGCCTCACGGACGTGGAGACGACGCGCGAGAAGATCCGCATCCACGGCGACTACCACCTCGGCCAGACGCTCATCGCCGACGGCGACGTCTACCTCCTCGACTTCGAGGGTGAGCCCGCCCGCTCTCTCGACGAACGACGTTCGCGCGACTACGCGCTGCGCGACGTGGCCGGGATGCTGCGCTCGCTGGAGTATGCCGCCTACGCCACGCTCGGCCCGCGCATGAGCGACGACCACCTGCGCGCGTGGACCGACCGGCTCGTTCGCTGGTGCGAGGCGCTCTTCCGCGACGCCTACCTGGGCGTGGCCGGAGGAGCCCGCTTCACGCAGCCGCCCTCGGCCCGCCAGCCGATGCTCTGGGCCTACCTCCTCGACAAGACGCTCTACGAGGTGCGCTACGAACTCGGCAGCCGCCCGGACTGGGCGTGGATCCCGCTGCGCGGCCTGCGTCGCCTCCTCCAGCCCGCGCCGGTGCTGATGCCTATTGCGACAGCTCCAGCGACAGACGCAGACGGGTGAAACGTGAGGCCATCGTCGGTCTTCGTCAATCCAGTGTGAAACAGGATCGTGGACGGGGCCTTTTGCGAGGTGCCCCGTTGGGCGGAACCAAGGCTGGACTATTATTTTCAGTCTCGATTGAAAACGCCCTCATGAGTGCGGCGATGTCGCGGCAAGGTGGTGTAGCAGCGGAATATGCTACGCAGCGCTTGCACGGACACTGCCGCACGGCTTCACCGCAGCACGGCCTCACTCCCCACCATGCTTGGACTGATCGGCGAACTTGCGCTCTTCGTCGCCTTCGCGGCGGCCATTGCCTCCGGCGTGGCCTACGTGCT
>JBCCPW010000444.1:0-3090 GCA_039024735.1 Bacteroidota bacterium | reverse complement strand
GTTGTATCCGCTATCGAAGCAAACGGCGTGGATGGGTAGATCTGTCGACATGAGGAGCTTGCAGGCGTGGTGGATCCGAAACTCGTTGACGATCTGGGTATACGTCTTCTTGGCCGACCGCTTGATGAACGTGTAGAACGCAGACTCCGACAGGTTCAGCTTCGCGGCGACATCTCCGACCCGCACGTCTCCTCGGTAGTGCTCCATGACGTGATCGTACACGACCCGCATCCGGCCGAAGTGGGCTTCTCCAGCCTCAATCACGTAGTCCTCCGGGCACAACGGGGTCGCCTCGTCAGCCCCCACGAGCACGGACAGAAGTTCGAAGAGGAGAAGCAACTGGGGCATACCCTCTCCATCCAGTAGCTGCTCGATCACCCTGATTGCCCGTCTCTTTGCCGGGCCACGGAATTCGAGGCCCCTCAAGGATCGTTCGAATAGGGTGCGGACTGGGTAGAGTTCGGGAGCCTGGATGAAGGCCCTTCCCAGGAAGTCGGGCATCATCTGGATGACGATCTGGCGAGACGTCACGTCGGTCGTGAAGCCGTGAGGCAGGTTGGACCCGAACATGACCAGATCCCCCTCTTCGTACGTGGAGATCTGGTTTCCCACAAACCGGCGGCCTCGGCTCGTAAGCGTATAGCAGATCTCGACTTCAGGGTGGAAGTGCCATGCCTGACTCAATCGCGGTCGGCTCGGTCGGTTGACGCTCCTCACCGTGAAGGAGCGCCCCGGAGGCTCCACGATCTTCTCGTACTCAGGCTTCATAGTGGGGCATCGCGCACGATACTGGGTTGCGTGAGTTCAGACCGCCCCTCCCTTGGCAGTATAGTGCTAGAAGTCGGCAGTTTCCTGTGGGTTTGAGTGCTGGAAGCGCTTCTAACGTCTTCGTATTCGTCGCCCACCACCCTCTCAGGAGCCCCTCATGAAACGGATCGCTACCCCCGTACCCCTTCCCTTGAATCGACTCGCCCTTGCGCTCTGCGCCCTACTTGTGGGCTTCCTTCCGAACGTCGCGAGCGCGCAGGGCACACTTTCAGGGACCGTCACGACCGCCGATGGGGAAACGCTCCCCGGTGTGAACATCGTCATCCAAGGGCTGCTCCGCGGCACCACCACGGACCTTGATGGCAACTACAGCCTCCAGGTCCCGGTCGGCGAGCGAACGATCGCCTATTCCTTCGTTGGGTTCACGACGGTCGAGATCAACATCACCGTCCAGGATGGACAGAGCTACACACGAGATGTCGCCCTGGACGCAGACAACCTCCTGGGCGATGATGTCGTCGTGACGGGTTCGTTTGTGGGACGCACCCAGGAGGATTCCCCGATGTCCGTGACGCAGATCGACGCAGCCGGACTCCAGCAGTTGAGCGCCAGCTCGCAGGCAGACATCCTGCGCACCATTCCTGGCATCACAGCCGAGGGCGGCGGCGGCGAAGTCGCATCCAACGTGTTCGTTCGAGGCATGCCTTCCGGCGGGCAGTACCAGTTCACTCCGTTGCAGGTTGACGGCCTCCCTGTGCTGAGCACGTTCGGCCTCAACTCGTCCGCTCACGATGTCTACTTCCGCAACGACATCGGCATCCGGAACCTCGAGTTCGTGCGCGGCGGCTCCTCGACGCTCTTTGGCGCTGGCAGCGTGGCTGGCATCATCAACTACACCAGCGTCACGGGATCGTTCAAGCCCGAGAATATCGTCAAGCTCGAGGGTGCTCAGGACGGCCGCGTCAAGACCGAGATTCTCACAGCGGGCCCACTCAGCGACAACGTGTCCTACGCCATTTCCGGCTTCTACCGCTACGACGAAGGGCCGCTGGATACCGGCATGCCCACGCAAGGCTATCAGCTTCGAGGCAACGTGCGGACGCTCTTCAACGACGCCCGCAGCTTCGTGACGGTCTACGGCCAGGTGATCGACGACAACGTCCAGTTCTACCTGCCCTATCCGCTGGCGAATGACAGCGGGCAACGCGAGCGCCCCGTCGGCAACGACGGCGAGACCGTCTTCACGACGCTCACCAGCCAGGCGACTGACTTCTCGTTCGACACGCCCTTTGGCCGCTTCGAGTCCCCGATTGCAGACGGCGTCAGCACGCGCGGTGGCTACCTCATGGTCGCTCTCGACCACGCGTTTGGTGACGACTGGCGGCTCTCCTCGAAGGCCAAGGCCGCGAGGTACGACCACTTCTTCAACCTCTTCCTTGACGGCGATGGCGTCAACAACGTCCCCGAGACGCAGGCTGCCTACCTGTCGAGCCGCGGACTCCCCGCGAACGGTGTCTTCACCTACGCAGACGACGGCCAGCGGCTCGCCTCCAGCGACCTTCTGTTTCAGAATCGCATCCTCGACCGCCAGCGCCCGATGGAGGAACTCGTCAACGAGACCTACCTCACCAAGACCATCGGCAACAACAACATCAGCTTCGGGACCTTCCTCTCGAACACGAGGGCCGATGACAACAACTGGATCACCAACTTCGTCGGCGACTTCCGCAATGCGCCGCGCATGGTCAGCATCACCTTCCCGAATGCGGACACGACCGACATCGTGAACGGCTTCATCTCGGGCAGCCAAACGGCCAACCGCCGCCATGAGAGCAGCAAGATCGCCTTCTTTGCAGGCAACGAGTACAACACCGAGACGTTCAGCGTCGACGCAGGTGTGCGCTGGGAGCGTGCCTCAGGCATCATCACGCGCGAGACCGGCGTCGGCAGCAACACCTTCGAGCGAGGCGAAGTCTCCACCGACGGATTCGCGGTGGCCCTAGCCGGACTCTACCGGGTGACCGACGCGCTCAACGTGTACGCCAACGGCTCGCGTGGCTACTTCTTCCCCGAACTGCGCTCGGTTCGGTTCTCGAACCCTGGTGAGCCCCAGACCTACGAGCCCGAGATCGTCCTGCAAGCCGAGACCGGAGTCAAGTACGCGGAGGGCAACCTGGCGGGGACCGTGGCACTCTTCTACGTAGGCCTTGACGACCGGCGGAGCGTCGACTTCATCAACGACCCGAACAACCCAGGCGCCGTCGTTGAGGAGGTGCGCGTCCAAAGCACCCGCACCTTCGGTGCTGAGACAGCCTTCAACTT
>JBCCPW010000443.1:0-3100 GCA_039024735.1 Bacteroidota bacterium | reverse complement strand
TCGCGGTAGATCGCGACCGCCTTCAGGCCCAGCTTCCAGGACTGCATGTAGGCGTCCGCGATGTCCTCGATGGTCGCGCTCTCGGGGAGGTTGACCGTCTTCGAGATCGCGCCCGAGATGAAGGGCTGGACCGCCGCCATCGTGCAGATGTGGCCCATGTGCGAGATGTAGCGCTCGCCGTTGAACGGCTTGAAGGCGCAGTCGAAGACCGGGAGGTGCTCATCACGGAGCCCCGGGGCACCCTCGATGGTGTCTTGCGTGTCGATGTGATCGAGGATGACCTGCACCTCGGCGTCGGTGTACCCGAGGCGGCCGAGGGCTTCGCCGACGGTCTGGTTGACGATCTTCATGAGCCCCTCGCCCTTGCCCGCGAGCAGCTTGTACTTCACGAGCGCGATGTCGGGCTCGACGCCGGTCGTGTCGCAGTCCATCATGAAGCCGATGGTGCCGGTCGGTGCGAGGACGGTCGCCTGCGCGTTGCGGTAGCCGTGGGCCTCACCGAGGCGGACCATCCGGTCGGCGGACTCCTGGGCGGCCTCGCGGAGGTACGCCGGGCAGCTCGCACCGATGTTGGCCACGGCGTCGCGGTGCATCCGCATGACCTCCAGCATCGGCTCCTCGTTCTCGGCGTAGCCCTCGAACGGCCCGATGGCCTCGTTGGCGGCGATCTCGGCGGAGCGCGCGTAGCCCTCGCTGTGCTCGATGGCCATGATGGCGCCTGCGACCGCACGGCCCTCGTCGGAGTCGTAGGGCAGGCCCATGCTCATCAGCAGCGCGCCGAGGTTGGCGAACCCGAGGCCCAGCGGCCGGTAGGCGTGGCTGTTCCGCGCGATGCGCTCGGATGGGTAGCCCGCGTTGTCCACGAGGATCTCCTGCGCCGTGAGGTAGATCCGGGCCGCCGCGCGGAAGCGCTCCACGTTGAAGCGGCCGTCGGCGTCTTGGAACTTGCGGAGGTTGAGGCTCGCGAGGTTGCAGGCGCTGTCGTCCAAGAACATGTACTCCGAGCAGGGATTGCTGGAGTTGATCCGGCCGTGGTTCTTGCACGTGTGCCACTTCTGGATGATGTCCTCATACTGCGCGCCCGGGTCGCCGCAGACGTGCGTGCCCTCTGAGATCGCGTGCAAGAGAGAGGAAGCATCGACTTCCTCCACCACCTCGTCGGTCGTCACGGCCCGGAGGTCGTAGGTCGTGCCCTGGTCGGCGGCGGACATGAACGCATCGTCCAGGCGGACGGACTGGTTCACGTTCTGAAACGCGACGCTGCCGTAGGCCGGGCCGTTGAAGGAGCCGTCGTAGCCCTCCTCGATGAGCGCCCACGCCTTTTTCTCCTCCTCCATCTTCGCGCCGACGAACTCCAGGATGTCCGGGTGCCAGGACTTGAGCGTCTGCATGATGGCCGCGCGGCGCGTCTTGCCGCCGGACTTGATCGTGCCGCCCGTCGCGTCCTGCACGCGCATGAACGAGACCGGGCCCGAGGGCGTGCCGCCGCCGGAGAGCTTCTCCTTGCTGGAGCGGAGTTTGCTCCAGTCCGCCCCGACGCCCGAGCCGAACTTGAACAGCCGGGCACTCTCGCCCATGAGCTGCCAGATGTCGTCCACGGAGTCGTCCACGGAGATGATGAAGCAGGCGCTCGCCTGCGGCCGCTCGTAGGGGTCCACCGCCGTGACCTCACCCGCCTCGGCGTCCCACCCGTAGATGGTCTTGCCGCCGCTGTCGCGGATGCCGTACTGCGCGCCGAGACCGACGTTGAACCAGACCGGCGAGTTGAACGCGCCGTACTGGTTCGTGCAGAGCCACGTCAGCTCGTCGTAGAACACATCCGCGTCCGACTGCGTCGCGAAGTACCCCCCCTCGGTGCCCCAATCCGTGATGGTCCGCGTGACGCGATGGACGAGTTGCTTGAGGCTGTACTCGCGCTGCCCGTCGGCGGGCGAGCCGTTGCCCTTGTCGAGGTCGCCGTAGAAATACTTGCTCGCGACGACGTTGACCGCCAGCGGGCTCCACGTCTCGGGGAACTCGACATCGGCCTGCTCAAAGATGGCCTCGCCCGTGTGGTTCTTGATGGCAGCGGTGCGGCGCTCCCAGGTGGCGGAATCGAAGGGGTGCTCGTTTTCGGACGAGAAAACACGGTCGATGGTCAGACCGGCGGACAGTTCTGCGGGCATCGCAGCAGGGTGGGTTGGTGGGTGGAAGAGAGAACAGACCGGGAGCGTCTGGAGCGCAGCCGTGCGCATCGTTCCGACGCAGGACAGCCGGTCACCCTTCGCGACCAGACCGAGGCCAGGCCAGCGCGCCTCGGGGACCGTGTCCAGGAGTACCGCCAGCGGGCGCCGCTGCTTGTAGGCGCCGCGAAGGGCAATTACAGTACGACGTGAAGTGAATGGGAGCAATGCGGAGGTGTCCACGGCTTGTCCACAGGTGACAGGCGGTGTCAGTATGTGATGATCCACACCGCATGCGCGTCATCAACCCCCTAAACTTCGCCGTTTGCTACGATTCGAGGCTCCGTTATGCAGACTTGTGCACGACATCCCGACACTGTGGACAACCGCACGATGTGCTGCATCTCTGGGCTAGACAATCACCGCTATTCCGCATCGCGGCCCATAACGGAATCTCCTGGGAACGTCCGTTATCTCGCTGCCGTCTCGACGGAGGCGCTTCTCCCCCGCTTGTGACCTCCTCTCTCGACTCCCTTCACGTCGTCGGTGACCGCGTGCTCATCGAGCCGGACCGAGGCGAGACGCACACCGACGCCGGGCTCATCCTCCCGGCGGGCGTTCGCGCGAAGGACAAGGTGGAGGGCGGACGCATCGCGAAGGTCGGACCGGGCCACCTGATGGCAAACCCGGAGTACTCCGACGCCGAGCCGTGGGCGCCTGCGCGCGACGCGGTCCGCTACCTCCCGCTCCAGGCCAACGTGGGCGACTACGCGCTCTTCCTCAAGAAGGAAGCCATCGAGGTGGAACTGCACGGCACGACGTACCTCATCCTTCCGCACGCGGCGCTGCTGGCCCTGGTCCGGCCCGTCCACCCTCCACCTTGTCCTTCGCGCGAACGCCCGCCGGGAGGATGAGCCCGGCGTCGGTGTGCGTCTCGC
>JBCCPW010000442.1:0-3140 GCA_039024735.1 Bacteroidota bacterium | reverse complement strand
GGCTGTGCCGAGCACGAGCGCCAGCGCGAGGGGGACAAATCGCATGAGGAGGGATGGCTAGAGACGCCTCGCGAGACGTCTGTACGGCGAGAGTCGGCGCTACTCCGGCTGACGGGTGGCGGTGAAGGGGAACGAGCCGAAAGCGCCGACATCGGCGGTGCCCTCAAACTCGTCGCCGATGATGGTGCCGGAGAGGGTGACCGACAACTGGTCGGCCGAGAACTGGACACTCAGCACGTTCCCCTCAAGAGAGATGGAATCAAAGGGGGTGGCCTCGCCGTCCTCGCCGACGATCTCCCCCGAGAGGTTGCCCGGCTCGCCCTCGACGATCATCGTGCCGGTCTGCGTCCCGCCGGGCGTCTCCACGGAGTAGGTCCACGTGCCGAGGGCCGTGGCTTCCGCGTCGGGATCACCAGCGGCGGCCTTCTTCTCCGCCTCCACCTCGTGGCGGATGCCCTCCACGAACACGAAGCGGACCTGTGTCGAGTCCACGAAGTAGTCGCCCGTGGTGACGACGAGATTGGCCAGCTTGCCTGCCTCGACGGTCCCGAGCGTGCCGCCCAGGCCGACCACCTCGGCTGCGCTGGTGGTGAGGGCGGCGAGGGCGTCCTCACGCGAGAGCCCGGCCTCCACCATCCGGCGGAGGTTCTCCCGGATGTCCTTGCCCTTGGCGTCGAACGAGCCGAAGGCGAAGGGGACGGCCGCCTCGGCGAGCCGAGCGGGGCTGGCCTCCGCGCGCTGCACGCTCGCGATCTGCTGCGCTGTGAGCGTCGTTTTCTCCGCCTCGGTGTCGCGGAAGCTCGTGGTCCGGCGGGCGGAGACGAAGGAGATGCCGCCGGGGCTCGTGCTCGTGGGGGGCGGCAGAGCGATCTCGGCCGTCGTGCTGTCCGTCTTGACCGTGTCCGGAAGGGCGAGCGGCGCGATGACGGGCACGCCTCGGCTGCGAATCTTGTCGAGGACGGGCGCCACGTCCGGGACGCCCGCGAGGACGGTCGTCGGGATGGTCATTTCTTCGGTGACGCGGAGGGCCCGATGGGCATCCAGCCACGAGTCCGCGTGGAAGATCATCGGGCGGTCGCCAGAGAGAACTGGAGCGAGGGCATCGATCACGGGGTCGTAGCTCGGTCGCAGCGCGCGGCTCGCATCGCCGTCGAAGGCCTCGCGCGAGGCCATCTCGCGCCGCGCGTTCTCGACCGTCTCGCGCATGACCGAGAGCACGCCCATCGGCGTAGCGGGGTAGACGCCGCTGGCGCCGTCGATCTGCGCGATGGCCGTCTCGGTGCGGGGAAGAAAGAGGCTCTCGCGATACTCGGCCCGGCCCGGCTCACGAAGCAGCGCGACGGCCCCCATCCCAGCGAAGAGGCCATCGTGTGGCGCGAGGTGTGCGGCTGTGAAGCCTGCCTCCCGCAGCGCCTTGACCGCGTTGTTCGAGGGACTGTAGAGCGTCCGAACGTCGCGGTCCGGAACGATGCCTGCGACCTCACGCGGAGGATCGCCCCGGTCACCGTCGTACTCGGGCGTGTCCGGGTCCTCGACGCCCGCGTGGCTGTAGAGGTCGAGGAAGCCCGCGTACACCCACATGGAGTCCGCCTCGATGACGGTTGCATCGAAGGGCACCTCGGCGTCTTCTCCCACGGCGACGATCCGGCCGTCGCGCACGATGACCGTCGCGCGATCCAGCACGCGGCCGGGCGCCACAATCACGCGAGCGTTGGTGAGGGCATGGGCCGTCGTGACGGGGCGCCGGGGCGTGTCGCTGGAGGTCCCGCCGCGAAGAATCTGGGCGTGCGCCTCGGTGCCGAGCAGAAGGGCAACCAGCGCGATGGTCGCGAGAGGTCGAATCATGGAAGGGAGGAGGAGGCGCGCGAAGATAGCGGGCCGCATCGCGCGGATCAGAACGCGGGCGGGCCGCCTCGTTCATCGGCACCCGCCTCGGTGGCCCTGCTTCGGCACCGAGGCGGGGGAGTCAGACGGGTTCCGCGGCCTGATGTCGGGATGTGCCCCAGAGGACTGCGGGCATAGGGGGCTGTCGTCTGCATCACATGCGGAGGCCGAACGGCAGACAGTAGAGCCTTGAAACGGTATCAACCGTGCGGATCTGGATAGAGCCGATGCTCAATCTCCTGGGCCACCGTTCGCAGCTGCTCCTCGTCCAGACCATCCAGGACGCGGCGCATGGGGCCCTTGAGGCCCTTCAGCGCGAGATCCAGCGCCACGTCCAGCGCCTTTCGCGTGATCGCGCCGACGCCGAGCGCCGCGAGCGGCTGCCGGAAGTGGTACTCCAACGAGTGCTCGACGACGCCGTAGATGAACGCGAACGCTCGCGATGCCTTCTCATCCCGAGGTGCAGTGGAGCGGAGGAGTCCGATCACTGCCTTTCCATCGGCGGTCCGGTCGTCGGGGAGGGGGGTGGCGAGAAACCAGCGGCGGGACATGGCGCAAGAGGAGAGAGGGGAGATCCGAAGGGGGAGACCGCCTCGGTCACGAGGAAAAGACCCCATGCTCGTCCGCGAGGGAGCGCGCGGCTGGGGTCACGATCTGGTCCGCGCGAAGCCGGAGGGTGCGGTGGTGAAGGATGGCCTGCCGCACGTCGGTCTCAGTGATCACGCGCCGAAGGATCTCCGTGGGGCCGCTCTCGCGCGGCTCCGCCTCGGTGGGGTCAATGGGAAGAGAGAGGCCCGCCACCCATCGGGCGGTCTCGGGGCGTCCGGCGCCGATCCACAGGGTGCGGTCGATCTCCAGCGCGAGGTCGCCGTCGGCCACCGGAAGCGAGACGGCCACGGAGCCGAGCACCACCGAGGCGGAAGGCCCCATGCCCCACGCGCGTTGCAGCGCCGCCGGGATGAGCAGCCGGGATCGGACCGCCTCGGGCCGAGCGGAAACCGCGCCGAGGGGACCCGCGAGACGCAAATGGCCCGTTATTGCAAGCAGCGAATCCGTCAGCAGGCGCGTGTGCTCTCCGGTGGTCACCGGTACCTCAGCCACCTTTGCACCGAGGCGGACCACCTCGACCGTCTCGCGGCCGGAGAGCCCGTCCGTTCCGAAGAGCGTCCGCGCGTGCCCGGGGGAGAGGGTCGCGCTCGAACCGAGCGGGCGGATCGGGATCGCGTCGGGCCTCACGAGCGGCCGTCGGCTCCGGG
>JBCCPW010000441.1:0-3153 GCA_039024735.1 Bacteroidota bacterium | reverse complement strand
TGGTGGAGCGTCCTCCGATCTCGCTGGGGGCCGACGCGCGCCTGTTCGATGCGGTGCGCACGATGATGGCGCACCGGGTGCGCCGGATCGTCGTGACCGAGCGCGACGGGGCACTGGCGGGCCTTCTCTCCAGCGACGACGTGGCGCACGTGCGCGGCCTCGATCCCGTGGCCACCACCGAGCGGCTCGAGCGCTCCCGCAGCATCGACGACCTCGCGAGCATCCGGGCCGAAAGCCTGCGCCGCCTCGGCCGCCTCGCAAGCCAGGGGGTGCAATCCGAAGACCTCCTCTCCATCACGACCGAGGTGGACGACCAGCTCAAGGAGCGGCTGCTGCAGTTGGTGGAGGCGGACCTGCGGACCGAGTGGGGCGAGTCCCGGCCCGGCGATGTGGCCGAGGCGGCCTGGGCGTGGCTCACGTTTGGCCCGGCGGGGCGCCGTGAGAGCACGCTTCACGTGGGCCAGGACAACGGCCTCGTCTACGACGATCCCGCCACCGAGGCGGACGCAGCCCACGCCGAGGCGTACTACGCCGAACTCGCTGAGCGAGTCGTCGCTGCGATGGACCGCTGCGGCTATCACCCGCCCGACGAGGGCGTGACCGCTCGCGCCGGAGCGTTCCGGCAGCCGCTCTCGGCGTGGCGGGCGGCGTACGCGCAGTGGGCCTCCGCCGAGGACGCGGACGCCACCAGCCGCGCAGCGCTCTGCTTCGACGTGCGCGTGCTCCACGGAGAAGACGCTCTCGCCGATGCCCTCCGGGACACGATTCGCGAACGCCTCCCCAACGACCGTCTCGTGCGTGTCCTCGCGCACGAGGGAACCTCCACCAACCTTCCGCTGAACGCCTTCGGACGGTTTGAGACGACCCCCGGGCCGGACGGGCGCGAGGGCGTGGATCTCCGCCGTCGGGTGCTCACGCCCGTGGTGCAGATGGCCCGGGCGCTGGCGGTGAACGCGGGCTATCTCCGCTCGGCCAACACGTTCGACCGACTCCGTTACATCGCCGAGGCGGGAACCCCCGCCTCGGAGACCGCTCGGCGTCTGCTCCCCGCCTTCTCCACACTCGTGGACTTCCACCTTCGCGAGCAGATGGCCGCCGCCGAGCGCGGGGCCACACCCGGCGACCGGATGGACCCCGGCCGTCTCCACCAGAGCCAGCAGAACCTGCTGAAGGAAGCCCTCAAGACCGTCCGCGAAGCGCAGAAGACCATCGGCAAGCAGGTCGGCGCATGACCCGGCCCGCCTCGGTCCCGACGGAAGCAACTCGCAGCCCGGGTATCCGTAGGGAGTGGTACGTTTTCCCCCTGACCTCCTGACTCATGGAACCGACTGCCCGCCCGTCCACTGCTCGCCCTGAAGAGTTCGACGAGTTCGATACCCTGGGGCGCTACGACGACCCCGACACGCCCACTAGCGAGGAGCGCACGATGGGCCTCCTCGCTCACCTCGCCGCCTTTGCAGGCCTCGTCGTCCCCTTCGGCAACATCGCCGGGCCGCTCGTGCTCTACCTCGTCAAGCGCGAGGAGTCCGAGTTCATCGCAGACCAGGCCCGGGAGGCGCTCAACTTCAACCTCACGATGACGCTGGCCGGCATCGTTGCAGGCATCCTCATCCTCGTGCTCATCGGCATCCTGCTGCTGCCGCTCGTCGGCCTCGCGTGGCTTGTGCTGACCATCGTCGCGGCCATCAAGGCGAACGAGGGCGAGTGGTACCGCTACCCGATCAACATCCGGTTCGTGAAGTAGCACCGGCCTGCATTTCGTCTCTGCGCCCGGTTCCCGAGGAGGAGCCGGGCGCGTCTCGTTCGGGTAGGTTCCGCTACCCGCCTCGGTACCGAGGCGGAGACCCCACACCTGCTCATGCTCGTCTCTGAGATCCCCACGCCTGCGCTCCTCGTGGATCGCGCCCGCCTCCACGCCAACCTGGACGCCATGCAGGCCCGCGCCGACGCGATGGGCGTGGCGCTCCGGCCTCACGGCAAGACGCACAAGTCACCGGACCTCGCGCGGCTCCAGCAGGCGCGAGGCGCGAGGGGGCTCACGGTCGCCACAGTGGACGAGGCGGAGGCGTTCGCACAGGCCGGATTCGATGACATTCGCCTCGCGACGCCCATCGCGGGACCCGGAAAGCTGACGCGTCTGCGAACTCTCACCGAGGCGGGGACGCGGATCTCGTTCACTGTGGACACGCGCGCGGGCGCCGGGCTGGCCGCCGAGGTATTCGGCGGAGCCACCGAGGCGGAGGTGCTCATCGAGATCGACACGGGGTACGGGCGCTGCGGCGTGCCGTGGACCGAGACCGACCGCCTCGGGGCGCTCGCCGAGCAGGTGCGCGCCGCGCCGGGGCTTCGGCTCGTCGGGCTGCTCTCGCACGGCGGCGACAGCTACGCCGGACCTCGCGAGGGCGAATCCCGCAGCGACGCCCTCCGGCGCGTCATGGACGACGAGCGCGACCGCGTGCTCGCCGCCGCCTCGGTGCTCGCCGAAGGCGGCCTGCTGGATCCCGAGACGGCCGAGCTGTCCGTCGGCTCCACGCCGGGGGTGACGCACTTCACCAACCGCGAGGAGGCGGGCTTCCGCATCACCGAGATCCGCCCCGGCACGTACGTCTTCCACGATGGGACTCAGGTCGCCCTCGGGGCTGCACGACTCCAGGACTGCGCCCTCGTCTGCATCGGGACGGTGGTCTCCAAGGAACGCTTCGACGACGGGACGGAGCGCGTCATCACGGACGCGGGCAAGAAGGTCCTCACCTCGGACCGGCGAGCCGGGGCGGACACGTACGGGACCGTGCTGTACAGCCGTCGGAAGATGATCGCGCACCCGCACGCGCGCGTGACGGCTCTGAGCGAGGAGCACGGCTGGGTGGACACGCCCGGCGGCGCCACCTACGACGTGGGCGATCCGGTGCTGCTGGTGCCCAACCACGCCTGCGTCGCCGTTGCCACGCGGCGCCACCTCCACGTGACCGACGGCGACGAGGTCGGCGAGGTCTGGCCGACGGTCGCGAGGTAGCCGCCTCGGTGGGACTCGAGGCACCGAGGCGGGCGGCGCCCGTGTCTCAGACCGGGACGTCAGACACGGACGGTTGAGGATGGCGACGCGCTCGCGTTCCACCGAGGGGCGATGAACCCCTGTGGCACGCCGAGGCACAT
>JBCCPW010000440.1:0-3163 GCA_039024735.1 Bacteroidota bacterium | reverse complement strand
GTTCGATCCTGAGCGCTCCCGCATGCTCGCCGAGGAGGGCGACGCCCTCTTCGCAGAAGACAACTTCCGCGGCGCTCTGGACCAGTACACGCTCGGTCTGGAGTACGACTCCACCTACGCTCGCAACGCCCTCGGCAAGGCGCGCGCTCACTTCCGCCTCGGTGAGGTCACCAACGCCATCGCAGCGTACGACCTCACTATCGAACTCGGCACCGACGAAGAGGGCGAGCCGGTTGCAGGCATGACCAACGTCATCGCCGCTGCCGAAATGGAGAAAACACGCATCCAGGAAAACCAGGCGGCGCAAGCCTCGGCTCAGGAGCTCGCCGACAAGGTGACCCGCGCGACCGGCCTCATCAACGCGGAGCCCCTCGGGGAGAGCGCCGCTCGTACCGGCTACGATCTTCTGGAGGAGGCACGGCTCGCGGGCTACGACTCGTCCCAGGTCGCCTACCATTACGCGAAGGCACTCAACGTCCTCGGGGAGTACGAGGACGCCACGCACTACGCCACCCTTGCGGTGGACCAGAGCGAGGGCCAGCCCGACCGCTCGGCGTTCTTCATCCAGCTCGGACTCGCGCACATGGGCGCGGGCAACACCGAGGAAGCCCGCATGGCCTTCGAGGCCACCGCAGGCGGTGCCTGGGAAGCCTGGGGCACCCACTACCTCGGCCAGTTGGAGGAAGAAGACGCCGGAGGCTGATCTTCCCCCTACCGAACTCAACGCGAGACGCCGCACCGGGACACTCCGGTGCGGCGTCTTCTGTCTGAGTGCGCGTCCGCCTCGGTCCCATCCGTGGGACCACCGAGGCGGGAGACGCTACACCGTGCGGCGGCTCCCGAGAATCCAGATGACGGCGAGCAACACAAGAGGCACGAGGAAGCTCGCAATCGGCAGCCATTCGAGGCCGGTGCCATAGCCTTCAGGCGTCGGGGCCAGCGCGGCGAGAAGCAAGGACATGGGAACGTGCGGTCGTGTGTGTCCCAAGCTACACCCGGCTCCCGCTCCCGTCAGGACCCGCCTGGAACCCGACCGAGGCGGCATCAGGAAAACATCAGACACCCCAACCCCCAGTTCAGCGTCCACACGGCGATGCGAGGCGTGAAGACTCACAGGTCGCACACCCGCCCTCCCGCGATGAGCGTTTCTTCCCTCTCTTGACTTCGCGCCCCCAGCCGATGCCGTTCGCGACTGCCCGACGCACTGCTCTCCTCGCTCTCTTTCTCCTCGCGGCGGACGCCGCCACAGCGCAAACGCCTGGTCGGCTCTACGATCAGGAGGCCATCGGGGACTTACTCTACGGGGTGCGGCAACCGCTCGACGAGATTCCGGACGTGGAGTGGAACGCCTGGGTGCTGGAGCATCCGACGAACAACTCCATCTTCGCCCGCGCGGAACTCTACAAGTGGGCAGGGGACGGAGATCAGTTCGTCGGGAAAGACCGTCTCGCGATGGTTCAGTTCATGAACCGCGTCTACCTGAGCGACCTCCGCATCGGAGACACGCTTGTGGTGCCGAACCACCTCGACCTCGACCCGCGAGCGTACGCCCCCTTTCCGCGCCGCTACGATGGCGCCGCGTCCTTCGATAAGCTGTTCGTGATCCACAAGGGCGTCCAGGCCTGGGCGGCGTACGAGAACGGCAACCTCGAACGGTGGGGGCTCGCGAACACAGGCGCCGTGGACAGCCGGACCCCCGCAGGCCGGTACAACTTCAACTGGAAGGAGCTGGATCGCATCTCGACGCTCTCCCCTCCCGGTGAACGCTGGCGCATGCGCTGGGTGTTCAACTTCCACTTGGAGCGAGGCATCCACGTCCACCAGTACCGGATGCCCATCGGTCAGCCCGCAAGCCATGGCTGCGTCCGCCTCATCACGCAGGACGCCAAGTGGATCTACGACTGGGCCGACGGCTGGCGCACCACAGCCGGGACCGCAGAACGCGGCCTCCCGAGTGCCGACGGCCGCATCCTGGAGCAGGGCACGACGGTCCTCGTCCTGGGAGATGGCGACGAACCGACGGGGGCACCGGAGCGGTTCGAGTGGACCAACGGCGAGCCATCGCTTCGCGTCGTGGACCTCCCGGCCGACCCGTACAGCGTGCGCCCAGGAACACCGCAACAGGAGATGTTCGATCGGCGGCGCGAGCGCGAGGCTGCAAGCACATCCTGACCTCTGCCCGTCCGCCTCGGTGATGGACCGAGGCGGGACGTCGCCGCGTTAACGGTCCGCCGGCCGGAGCCGGTCCTCAGATCGCGTCACGCCGTTCGCTCGTTCCGTCAGGCGGCGCTCTCGGCGTTCCCGAGCACTCTGGACGCTCTGCGCCCGGCGCAGCACCTTCCGGCGGCGCACCACCATGGGGAGCTTCCGGGGCGAGGGCAGGTACCCCACGCTGCGAAGGAAGCTGTACACCACCCCGGATCCTAGGCCGAATGTCACGGCCGCAAGGGGATCGGAGATTCGCGCGAGGGCGGCCATGGCACACGCGCCGAGCGCGAGGAAGGCGCCGAGCCAGTAGAGCGTGCGAACCGCCTCCTCTGAGGTGCCTTGCTTCGCGAGGCGGTGATGGATGTGGTCCCGGTCAGCGGAGAAGACCGGACGCCCCGTCAGCCGACGCCGGAGGAGCGAGACGAGGCTGTCCAGAACGGGGACCCCCATCACGACCGCCGGGATGACCAGCGCAAGGACTGGGTTCGTGTAGGCGCCATCGCGCAGGGCGTACGCGCCAAGGACATAGCCGAGCAAGAGGCTCCCGCTATCGCCCATGAAGATGCTCGCGGGACTCGTGTTGTGCCGGAGGAAGCCGAGGAGGGCACCGGTCATTGCAGCGACCAATACGAGGTACCCCACGTCACCTCCGATGGCGTGGACCGCCGCAAGCCCAACAAGCGCGATGGCAACGATCCCGGCCGCGAGCCCATCCATGCCGTCGATGAGATTGACGGCGTTCATCATCCCCACCATCCAGACGGCCGTGAGGATGAACGAGACGGTCATGCCGAGCGCGCCTTCGCCGAGAACGCCATCCAGCAGCGTGATTCGGAGGTTGGCGCTGAACGCCAGCGCCGCAACGGCTACCTGAGCCGCCAGCTTCGTTCGGAAGTCGAGATCGCGGAGATCGTCCCAGAGCCCGACCAGCGAGATGATCAAGGCGCCAACGAGG
>JBCCPW010000439.1:0-3178 GCA_039024735.1 Bacteroidota bacterium | reverse complement strand
GTCGCGGTCGGTGTCTCGATGCTCATCATCGTCGCCACGCGTCCGTTCGACCTCGGCGAGGGGGTGTCGGCAGAGTTCTACGGAAACCTCCCGAACGTCTACGCCCGCGTCATCCTGGTCTTCGAGATCCTCTGGTTCGGCGTGGCGGCGGCGGCCACGGCGGCCGAGGCCACGCGCGAGGCCCTCGCGGAACGGAAGCGCGCGGCTGAGACTGAGGCGGCTCTCCACGAGCGCGAGGTCCGCGACGCCCGCCTTCGCGAGCGCGCCGCCCAACTCGAAGGCCAACTCGCCGCCGCGCAACTGGACGCGCTGCGGATGCAGCTCAACCCCCACTTCCTCTTCAACACGCTCCACGCCGTCAGCACGCTCATGGCGCGAGACGTGGACGGCGCCCGGCGCATGATTTCGGACCTCTCGGATCTCCTCCGCCTCGTGCTGGAGGACACCGACACGCCCGAGATCCCGCTGGACGATGAACTGGACGTCCTCGGTCACTACCTCGACATCGAGCGGACCCGGTTCGCCGACCGCCTCACGGTCGACTTCGAGGTGGAGGACGCGACCCGATCCGCCCTTGTCCCCACGCTGCTCTTGCAGCCGCTCGTGGAGAATGCCATCAAGCACGGGATCGCGCCGCGAGGGGAGGGCGGGCAGATCGCCGTCGCCGCGCACCGCGCCAACGGTCACCTCGTGGTCCACGTCCGCGACGACGGCCCCGGCATTGGCCCGGAGGGTCCCACGCGCGAGGGCGTCGGGTTGCGCAACACCCGCGACCGCCTCCAGAAGCTCTACGGTGATGAGGCCCGCCTGACCCTTCGCGACCGCCCCGAGGGCGGCCTCGACGCCGAGGTCCGCATCCCGTACAAAACCGCGTAGCGGACCTCCCGCCTCGGTGCCGAGGCGGACCCACGCGCGCTGACTTTGCCGCCCCACATGCCCCCGCTTCGCGTTCTCATCGCCGACGACGAGCCCCTGGCCCGCGAGCGCCTGCGCGAGTTGCTCACCACCCGCGAGGACGCCGAGGCTATCGGTGAGGCCCGCAACGGCACCGAGGCGGTCCAGATCGTCCGCGAGCAGCGCGAGGCCGGAGCCCCCGTGGACCTCCTCCTCCTCGACGTGGAGATGCCGGAGCTGAACGGCCTCGGTGCCCTCGATGCCCTCGATGCCGACGAGCGCCCCGCCGTCGTCTTCGTGACCGCCTACGACCGCTACGCCCTCCGCGCCTTCGATCTCCACGCCCTCGACTACCTCCTCAAGCCCTTCGACGACGAGCGCTTCCATGCCGCGCTCGATCGCGCCCGCGACGCCCTCCGCCGAGGCGAAGCTGCGTCACTCACCCAGCGGCTTCTCGCGCTGCTGCGTCAGGACGACGGCGCTCCGGCGGAGGTCTCCCGCGCCGACGCGGAGGAGGATTCCTCGGACGATGCGCCCCTCACGCGCCTCGCGATCCGCACGGGTAGTCGCTATCACCTCGTGGAGGTGGACGAGATCGACTGGATCGAGGGCGCGGGCGTCTACGCGCGGCTCATTGTGGGGGACAAGGCGCACCTGCTCCGCACCCCGCTCGCGGAGTTGGAGCGACGGCTGGACCCGGAGCGGTTTGTCCGCATCCACCGCTCCACCATCGTCAACCTGGACCGCGTGCGCGAGGCGCGGGGACACGCCCACGGCGAGTACGTCCTCGGCCTCCGCGACGGCACGCGCCTGAAGGTGAGCCGGACCTACAGCGACCGCATCCGCGCGTTTCTGGACGGCCTGTCGTAGGGAGCGGCGAGGGGAGCCGAGGGGGAGGGAGACGCACGCCGGTCTCCGAGCCTGTCCGCCTCGGTGGCTCCATCGGCGAGCCGTGGGGACCCCGCCCGCCTCGGCGGCTCTGCCGCGCACCGAGGCGGAGAGGGGAGCGTCGCGCCTACTGCGTGTCGGGCTGGCCCGGCGGAAGGGTGACGACGAACGCGGCCCCACCGCTGGGCGCGTCCTCCACGCGGAGGTGCCCGCCGTGGCCGTTGACCACGATCTCGTACGAGAGCGAGAGGCCGAGGCCGGTCCCCTCGCCGGTCGGCTTGGTGGTGAAGAAGGGCTGGAAGATCCGGTCCGCGAGTTCGTCCGGGATGCCCTCGCCGTTGTCTTCCACGCGGACCTCCGCGCCTCCGTCTTCCGACGCACGCGTCGCCACGCGGACGTGCGGCACGTAGCCGTCGCCTGCACTCGCAGCCTGCTCGCGGGTGGCCGCGAAGGCGTTGTCGAGGAGGTTCAGGAAGACGCGGCCCAGTTCCTCGGGCACGATGGCGATCTCGCCCACGGCCTCGTCGAAGTCGCGTTCGATCTCCACGTGGACGTTCTGATGCTCGGCTCGCATCCCGTGATAGGCGAGGCCCACGTATTCCTCCAAGAGCACGTTGAGCGCCGCCATGCGCCGGGGGCCGGGCTTCGCGCGGGAGTGCGCGAGCATGCTGCGGATGATGCCATCGGCGCGGCGGCCGTGGGTGCGGATCTTCTCGGCGTTGGTCTTGAGATCCGTCAACAGGTCCCGGCTGTCGTCCAGCGCCTCGCCGACCGGTCGCTGCGGGTCCTCGCGCATGTCCTCCTCCATCTCGTCCAGCAACTCCACCGAGAGGCCCGCGAAGTTGGTAATGAAGTTGAGCGGGTTCTTCAACTCGTGCGCGATGCCGCCCGTGAGTTGGCCGAGGCTCGCCATCTTCTCCTGCTGGATGAGCTGTTTCTGCTGGGCCTCCAACCGCTCCGCCTGTTCTTCCAGCCGCTTGTTCTGGTTTTCGACCGCGCGGGCCTGAAGCGCGAGGCGCGTGTTCTGCGTCGTGAGGAGATGCCGGAGCCGTTCCAGCCGCCTGCGCGATCGGTGCTGCTGGTGCCGTCCCTGATACAACGCACTCTCCACAGCGGTCGCGACGAACGTGACGAGCAGCAGGAACACGAACCGGCGGATCTCGCCCCCGAAGGCGGTTCCGTCCGGCGCGGGCTGGAGGGCAAACGCCGTGTGGATCCCCGTCAGCACGGCCCCCAGCACGAACGTGTGGATGGGCTGGAACGGGATGGCGCCTGCCACGAGCAGGAGCAGCAGCGCGAGCCATCCGGCGGTCAGGTTGAAGTCGCCCCGCTGGAAATCGTCGTAGACGAGAAGGGTGCCCGCGAGGATCACGAACACCGCCACGATGACGCGGAT
>JBCCPW010000438.1:0-3191 GCA_039024735.1 Bacteroidota bacterium | reverse complement strand
TCGCCCGCCTTGAGGTACTCCCGCGCGAGGGCGAACCGCGTGAACGGGTCGTCGGGGTCCTCGTCATGAAAGGCGATCAGCGCCGCGAGGCGGTCCATGTCCCGGTCTGGGGTAGGGGGATGAAAAGATAGAACACGTTTCAGGTCGCTCCGGTGCTCCCCTGTTCCAGGGACCACAGACGATGGACCGCAGACCACGGATACAGTTGTCGTCCGTGGCCTTCCCGGTCTCCGTCCTCCTGCGTTGATGCCCCCCGGACCACTCCAATGCTGCTGCGTACCGCCCCCGTCCCAACAACGAACCGGGTTCGAGAACCTCGGCCTCGGCACCGAGGCGGGCACCGCCCGACCGGCGGTAGCATCCCGCCGTGCCCGCCCGCTCCCGCCTGTCCTTCCGCCTCGGTGCCCGCGCGCTCGGCCTTCTCGCGTCCCTCGCGATGGCCGAGGTCGGCCTGCGGATTCTCGCGCCGCAGCCCACCGGACCGGTCGCCCTCGCGCCCGACCCCGATGTGGGCGTGATGCCCCGCGCCAGCTTCTCCGGTCGCAAGAAGATCCCGGGTGTCTACGACTACCGCTTCTCGCACACGGCGGACGGCCTTCGCGATACCCCCGCCTCGGTACCGGACGCATCCGCCCCGGAGGTGCTGATCCTCGGCGACTCGTTCACGTACGGCGTGGGCGTGAACGACGAGGAGACCTTCGCCTCGCGGATCGCCGAAGGACTCGCCGCGCGAGGCACGCCCGTGCACGTCCGCAACGGAGGACGACCGGGGGCGGCGCCCGACTACGCCCTGCGGTTGCTCCGGGCGCGAGACTGGCAGCCTGCCGTCATCGTGTACGCGTTCTACGCCAACGACTTCGCTGACCTCCAGCGGGAGGACTACTTCGCCCGCGATTCGGCCGACTCCCTCCAGCCCATCCCGGTCCAGCTTCCCGCACGCGAGCGGCTCAAGCTGCGGCTCTCTCGCGTGCCTGGCGCCGACGCGCTCCGCAGCCACTCGCACGTCGTGGGACTGCTGGGACGGTCGCTCGCCCTCGCGCGAGGCCGCGACGGCCCGGCTCCCGGCGCGTTCGACCTCGACACCCTCGCGACCCCCGTTCACGCCGCGCGCGAGCCACAGGCCAGCCGCGCGGCGGACTACCTCCGTCGCCTCCGCGATGAGACGCACCACCGAGGCGGGCGCTTCGTGGCCGTCTTCCTGCCGAGCGCGGCCCAGGTCGCGGCCTACCGCCGGACGGGTCAGCCCAGCGCGGACGAGGCCGCGTTCCTCCGCATCCTCGCGTCCCTCGGCACGGACGGATTCACGCTCGCACCCGCCCTCGCGTCGACGGACTGGCCTATCGCGGCACTCTACTTCCCCGAGACCCACTGGCGCCCCGAGGCGCACACGATCGCCGCCCGCGCGATGCTGGACCCGATCCAGGCCGCGCTTTGCGTCCGTGACACGGCGCTCGCGGGATGCGCTACGGCTCCCCCGGACGTTCGCCGGATCGTCGCGATGCGCGTCGGTTCTGGGTCCGGCGCATGAGCGCATCGTAGCCCTGCTGGCTGAGCCACCGCTCGCCGTCGGTATAGGCCGGGCGGACGTAGTACGTGCCACGCCGGTGGATGGGCGTCCCGAAGAGCGCGCACGTCGCCATCTCGGCCGCGTCGCCCTTCCGCCAGCGGACCCGTCGCCACCGCCGCCGCGCGAGGTCGTCCCAGACCTCCTCGGGCGGATCGGGGCGGACAGACGGCACGGCTCGTGGGCAAAGGACCCCGTTCGGATGCGAACGGGCGCCCCGGCGTTCCTCACCGCGCCCGCCTCGGTCCAGAGGCGGAGGAAACCGCCCCGAACCGACGCCAACCGCACGGTCGGCTCGGCACCGAGGCGGGGGCCTTCGGGACGGGCCGCACTGGAACTGTTCGTGCAGGCCGGGCACCGACGCCACCGCGTGCGTACATCCGGTCTCTCGCCATCCGCCGTCGAAGTGGCCGGACTCTACGTCCACGTCCCGTTCTGCACACGCCGCTGCGTCTACTGTGACTTCTACGTCACGACGACGCATCGCGACACCGCCGCGTTTGCCCGCGCGGCGGCACTGGAGATCGAGGCGTACGGGCGCGAGTTCGGCGAGCGCGAGACGCTGGAGACGATCTACATCGGCGGCGGGACGCCCAGCCTCCTCTCCCCCGGAGACCTCGCGTTCCTCCTCGACGCCGTGTTCACCCACTTCGAGGTGGACGACGACGCCGAGATCACCCTGGAGGCCAACCCGGAGGACGTGACCGCCGAGCAGATGCGCGCGTTCCGCCGCCTCGGTGTTAACCGTGTCTCCCTGGGCGTGCAGTCGTTCTTCGACGAGGATCTCGTGTTCATGACCCGCAATCACTCCGGCGCCGACGCCGAGCGGTCGGTCGAGATCATCGCGGACACGTTCGAGACCTACTCCCTTGACCTCATCTTCGGGGTGCCCGAGCAGCCCTTCGAGCACTGGGGCGCGAATCTGGAGCGGGCGGTCCGCCTCGGTGTGCCCCACCTCTCGGCGTATTCGCTGACCATCGAGGCCAAGACGCCACTGGAGCGGATGGTCCGCCTCGGCACCGTCATTCCGGCGGATGACGACGTGATGCGCGAGCGCTTCCTGTTCACGCACGCGTACCTCGGCGAGCGGGGGCTCGCGCACTACGAGGTCTCGTCGTTCTCGCGACCCGGCCACGAAAGCCGCCACAACTCCCTCTACTGGTCGCACGCGAACGTGTTAGCCGTGGGGCCGGGGGCGCACGCCTTCTGGCGCGAGACGCGGAGCATCGCCTGGCGATGGGCCAACGTGGCCCACCTCGGCCGGTGGCGCGGCCTTCTGGATGAGGGCCACCTCCCCGTGGACTGGCGCGAGCGCATCGGCCCCGATGCACTCGCCGACGAGGCCATCCTCCTCGGTCTCCGCCGCCTCGACACCGGCCTCGACCTCGACGCTCTCGCGACCGACTACGGCGTGGACCTCCTCACGGAACAAGCCGACACGCTCGCCGCCCTGGAGTCGGCCGACCTGCTCTCCGTTCGCAACGGGCAGGTCAAACTCACCGCCGAGGGCGCCGCGATCGCAGACGCGGTCGCCCTCCGCCTCGTCGGCTAGACAAGCACCACCTCGGTACCGAGGCGGTTCTGGGTTCTGGGTTCTGGGTTCTGGGTTCTGGGTTCTGGGTTCTGG
>JBCCPW010000437.1:0-3333 GCA_039024735.1 Bacteroidota bacterium | reverse complement strand
GAGGCGCAGACGATCTCCAACCTCTACCTCGCGATGGCGGCGGACCTGGAGATCATCCCCGTCCTCAACAAGGTGGACCTTCCGAGCGCACAGCCTGAGTTGGTGGCCCAGTCCATCACCGACCTCATCGGTGGCGACCCGGAGGATGTGCTGCACGTCAGCGCGAAGACGGGCGCGGGCGTGCCCGCCGTGCTAGAGCGGATCGTGGAGCGCGTCCCGCCGCCCGGCGGCGACCCCGAGGCACCGCTCCAGGCCCTCATCTTCGACTCGATGTTCGACACGTACCGAGGCAGCGTGGTCTACGTCCGGGTCAAGGAAGGCACCCTCGCGAAAGGCGACGGCATCACGTTCATGGCGACCGGCGCCCGGTACAACGCCGAGGAGATCGGCTACCTCAAGCTGGGGAACGAGCCGGTGAAGGCCCTCCGTCCGGGCGAGGTCGGCTACCTGATCGGGAGCGTCAAGGACGTGCACGACACGCGCGTCGGCGACACCGTCACGCACACGAGAGGCTCCGCCTCGGCGCCCCTTCCGGGGTACCGGGACGTGAAGCCGATGGTCTTCTCCGGCATCTACCCCACAGACTCCGCCGACTTCGAGGACCTCCGCGCCGCCCTCGAACGCCTCCAACTCAACGACGCCGCGCTGACCTACGAGCCCGAGACCAGCGCCGCGCTCGGCTTCGGCTTCCGCGTCGGGTTCCTCGGGATGCTCCACATGGAGGTCGTCCAGGAGCGCCTGGACCGTGAGTTCGGGCTGGACATCGTCACCACGATGCCCAACGTGCGGTACACCGTGGAGCTCACCAACGGGGAGGCCATCGAGGTCGAGAACCCGTCCGAGATGCCCTCGCCGGGCGAGATCCGGGAAATCCGGGAGCCGTACGTCACCGCCCAGATCATCACCCCGACCGACTACATCGGGGCGTTGATGCAGCTGTGCCAGGATCGGCGCGGGACGTACATCACGCAGGAGTACCTGACCACGGACCGCGTGGACCTCCAGTACGAGCTGCCCCTCGCCGAGATCGTCTTCGACTTCTACGACAAGCTCAAGTCGGTCTCGCGCGGCTACGCCTCGTTCGACTACGAGTTCATCGACGAACGCGCGAGCCACCTCGTCAAGCTGGACGTGCTCCTCAACGGCGACCCCGTGGACGCGCTCTCCACCATCGTGCACCGCGAGAAGGCGTACGAGATGGGGCGTCGCCTCGCAAAGAAGCTCAAGGAACTCATCCCGCGCCAGCTCTACGACGTGGCGATCCAGGCCGCGCTCGGCAACAAGGTCATCGCGAGAGAGACCGTCAAGGCGCTCCGCAAGGACGTGACCGCGAAGTGCTACGGCGGCGACATCAGCCGCAAGCGAAAGCTGCTGGAGAAGCAGAAGGAGGGCAAGAAGCGTATGAAGCAGGTCGGCGCTGTGGAGGTCCCGCAGGAGGCCTTCCTGGCAGTCCTAAGCATGGAGGGATGAGGAGGGACAGGGGATCCTGGATGCGGAGGGACGTCGCCCGTCTGTGGCGCCTTGCCTGTCTCTTCCCTCTTGCATGCCTCCTCTCCCATCCCTCGGCTGCGCAAGACGTGGTCCAGGTGTTGCAGGAGCAGCGGCGGCAGGCCGTGCTGGACGCCGCCGCCGCCTCGGTGCCGCCGCCCGTGGTGCGCGGCCTGCACGTCTATCCCCAGACCGACCCGCTCCTGCTCGCGTTCGACGCGCGCGATGCCCGCCGGGCGTTCGTCGCCGACAGCACCGCGCGGGCCGTCGCGGACCGCCTCGCCCGCCTCGGTGCCGAGGCGGACACCCTCGTCGCGTGGCACAAGGTCCGGCCCGAGGCGCAGGGCGGCTTCCTCGCGAGCTACCGCGAGACACTCTGGCAGGCGCTCTCCAGCGTCGCGCCCACGCGCATGGACACGATGCGGACGCTGGAGTTGAGGTCCCGGCTCACCCAGCGGTTCGGCACGCCCACCCGGAACGCTGCCGCCGCGCGCCAGGAGCGCTACGCGGGCGCCGAGACGGTCCAGTTCGAGTACTGGTTCGTCGCCAACGACTCCATCCCCGTGCTCGTCCTCGACACGCACGGCCCCTTCGGACGCGGCCTCCTCATCGCCTCGGACGAGCAGTACCGCGCCGACTTCCCGCGCCTCAAGGCGGACTTTGCGCGTCGCGTGCTCTCGGCTCCACCGACGGTCGAGTTCCTGGACTACTACCGCCACCCCGAGACCGAGCAGTGGTACAAGACCGGCTTCGATGGCACCGTGTTCTTCACCGAGGCGGTCCGGCGTCCCCGGTGGGCGCGCAACTTCGGGGGCGACAAGTGGAAGATCCACCGATGACGCATCCCGCCTCGGTGCGCCCATCGGATCACCGAGGCGGTCCCCTGCGGCACGGACGCGCACGCCGCCCCGTTCGTAACGTCCGACCACTGGCCTCGTAGCCCCCGACCGTCCCCCGCCCCCAGTGTCCCGCCGCTCCACCCCAGACGCCACGCCGACCGCCGAGCCGAGCCCGAACGGTCGCGCCGCTCGTCCCGGGCGCCGCACGAAGAAGGAGAAGGTCAAGCCGACGCTCAAGGAGAACGTCCGCTTCTACGTCAAGGCCATCCTCATCATCCTCTTTCTGCGGGTGTTCCTCTTCGAGCCGTACCGGATCCCCTCGGAGAGCATGGAGGACACGCTGCTCGTGGGCGACTTCCTGATCGTCAGCAAGCTGCACTACGGCGCGAGGACGCCGAACACCATCGGGGTGCCGTTCACGCGCATCTACCTGCCGGGGCTGGAGTTTCCCCAGACGCGCCTGCCGGGCTTCTCGGAGCCGCAACGAGGCGACGTGGTGGTCTTCAACTACCCCGCCCCGGTGGATGTGGCCGTCGGCCCGATTTCAGCCGACGTGCCCATCGAGCGGCGCGGCCCGTACATCAAACGGCTCGTGGCCGTCCCGGGCGACACCCTCGCGGTGATCGACAAGATGCTGATCCTCAACCAGGAGGAGGTCCCGCTCACCGAGACGCAGCGGCAGGGCTGGTGGGTCTACTCCGAGACGCAGGAACGCCCGACGAAGCGACAGCTTGCAGAGCAAGACGTGCTCTTGCAGGATGGCTTCGACCAGATCACGCCCGACGGCACCCGCCGATTCAAGGTGGACGCGGCGCCCGGCACAGCCCGCGCGCTGGAGTCCATACCCGGCATCGCGCGAGTGGAGCCGTGGATCACGCGCGATTCCGTCACCTACCGCGACCTCACCCTCCCGGGTCAACTCGACCTCATCTATCCGCCTGCGCTGGCGTGGAACCCGGACCAATACGGCCCGCTCATCCTCCCCGGCGAGGGCGTGACCATCGAG
>JBCCPW010000436.1:0-3346 GCA_039024735.1 Bacteroidota bacterium | reverse complement strand
CGGCCGGGTCGATGCGGCTGTGCCGGGAGGGGCGGCCTCCCGTGAGCCGGTGGATCCGCGTGCGGCTGAGCGGCACGCCCGACGACGCCCCGCCCGTCCACGTCGTCGTGGCGGTGCAGTGCGACGAGTGGGCGGCCGAGCATTACATCGGGCGGCGCGTGACGATCGACGCGATCAAGAGCATGCCAGAGCAGGACATCCGCATGGCCCGCCGCGATGTGCCCCCGTCCGACGCGCCGATCTACCTTACCGACCCGACGCGCCTTCGCGTGGAGTAGCCGTCGCGTGGATGTCCCGCCGAGAGCGCCCGGAGGTGTAGCGTGTGGCGCGGCGAGATGGTAGTGTAGGGCTGCGTTCGCCCAGTCGATCCGGGCGGAGCATCCCGTATGACCACCTGCCCCAATCGCAGCGTCTCCCTAGGAGACGGGTCCTCAGTATCATCAGGATTGGTGATCCGTATTGTCTTGCTGTATTTGGTCGTTCTCATGACGGCAACAGCGTGCTCTCCAGACAGGGAGGTGAAGTATGAGTACAAGGAGGGGATCTATCACATTGGTCTATATACAGAGTTGGGATTCGGCCCTGATTCGGCCCTTGATATAGTGGAAATAGAATATAAAGATACGGGGGAGGGGTCTCGTTTTGTCGCCCCCTATGGCCTGGCCGATATCGTGGTCAAGGATAGCATCGAGCTGTACGTGTGTGACGTGGAGTGGAATAGAGATTCTGCATTAGGCAAGAAGGAATACAGGGGTGTAGAAGTTTACATGGTTGAAGGGGACGACTGTGGGGCTGCGGTCGAGAGATCGAGCATCGTTCCTTGATCTGCCTCTTGAAGTGGCTAATTTTTCGCGCAGGTACGAAATGACCTCTTTCCCTCAACACAACGCCTCCACAGACGAGTGGGCGGACTGGCGCTGGCAGATGCGCCACCGCATCCGCACGCTCGTCGCGCTCTCGCGCTACATCCAGCCCACCGAGGGGGAGCGCGAGGCCATCGAGGCGACACGGGGCATCTTCCGCTGGACCATCACGCCGTACTACGCGAGCCTGATGGACCCCCTGGACCCGTCGTGCCCGGTCCGGCAGCACGTGGTCCCCCAGGCGGGCGAGGTCGCGCCGGACATCGTGGGGGTGGTGGACCCGTTGGACGAGGTGGGCCACAGCCCGGTCAAGAATCTCGTCCACAACTACGCGGACAAGGTCGCCTTCTGCGTCACGAGCGAGTGCGCCGTGTACTGCCGCTACTGCCTTCGCAAGCGCATGGTCGGCGACGCCGACTTCATGATGCGGAAGGACGAACTGCGCGAGGCGCTGGCCTACATCCGCACCACGCCCGCCATTCGCGATGTGCTCCTGACGGGAGGCGACCCGCTGGTCTTCTCAGACGCCAACCTGGACTGGCTGCTGAGCGAACTCCGCGACATCCGGCACGTCGAGGTGATCCGCCTCGGGAGTCGTCTGCCGGTGGTCAATCCGATGCGCATCACGCCGGACCTGTGCGCGATGCTGAAGACGCACCATCCGGTCTGGCTCAACACCCACTTCAACCATCCGAAGGAACTCACCTACGAGGCACGGGCGGCCTGCGAGCGTCTCGCCGAGGCGGGGGTCCCCGTTGGGAATCAGAGCGTGCTCCTGCGCGGCATCAACGACGACATCGAGACCCTGAAGGCGCTCAGTGTGGGCCTCGTCGGGATGCGCGTCCGTCCGTACTACCTCTACCACAGCCAACTCATCGGCGGGACCGCTCACCTCCGCACGTCCATCGAGGCGGGGATGCACCTCATGCGTCAGCTTCGGGGCCACACGACAGGCTTCGCCGTCCCGGCGTACGTGCTGGACACACCCGACGGCAAGGTGCCGCTGACGCGCGACTACGTCCTCGGGCGGGCGGGAGACCACGTGGTGATGGAGACCACGCGCGGGACGCTCTGGGCCGAGCCCAATCCGCTCCCAGCCGGATACGAGCCGCCGATCTCGTTGCCCGCCATCGAGTTGCCGCCGGAGGCTCGCACGGTCCCGACCGGGGCGCCTCGGTTCGTCTACGCCGAGGCGGCGTGAGCGTCTGGTACCCGAAGAACCGAGGCAAGGTGCGCGGGTGGACCCGTCGCGCCCGGCACGTCGAGGAGTGGCGGCAGCGGCACCTCGCGCTGGACGAGCACGCGCTCGCTCGCGATGGACGAGACTACGTCAAGCTCTGGATCGATCCCTGGTTTCGCCTGGTCCGGCGCGAGCCCCCCGCGTGGCTCCGCAGACGGATGGTGACAGCCCTCGTGGACGTGCATCGCGCGTGGCACGAGCGTCTCCTGGCGCGAGAGCGCGAGACCGGTGAGCCGTTCGACTGCATGCTCTGGCTGTTGCGGCCGTTCGTGATCGACTCGCAGGTGGTCTGTGCCACGGGAGACATGCGCCCGTTCTACCGCGACACCTTTCCGTCGGCCCGCGAGGGCGTTCCGGCATCGCCTCCGGAGACCACGTACGGCCCGAGCGTGTCCGATATCGTGTGGACATCCGTCTCGGTGCCGGGCTACACGTCAGAGGAGGATCTGGCCGAAGACCCGGAATGGGCGCGCCTCTTTGAGCGGCGGTATCGGTCCCGCGTGCTTCGGACGGATCGAGTGGCCGGAATCACGCAGATCCAGTACGCCGTTGGCTCCGGGTGGATCGGGCGGCTGCCTGGCAGCACGCCCCCGTGACGCGCCCGTCTCGGTACCGAGGCGGGGAGTGGTTTTAGCTCGCGACGGCGTAGGTCCAGAGCTCCTGGGCCGACCCGAACGGCTCTCCATTCGGAACCGTGATCGCGGCGACGGCGCGAAGCGTCCCCTCGGCCTGTGCGCCGAGGGCGGACTGGAGATGCTGCTGGAGGGTGCTGAACACACCCGCTGCGGCATCTTGCGTCGCGCCCGGAAGCACGAGGATGGAGCGGAGTCTCGCGGCGTCTGCGAAGAACGCGCCGCCTGCCGGGAGGGCCTTCCGAAGTCCCTCAAGGACGGCAGGGAACTGGCCCGCCTCGGGCTGGCTGGGCTCCATCCGCGCCGCGATCACGAGGAACGGTGTGCCCGTCGCGCGAGCGGCATAGGCCGCCTGGAGCGCCGCCTGTGCCGATCCTGCATCGTCAGCGGGGGGCGGGGTGCTGATCGGGGAGAACGCGGGCTGCGCGCCACCAGACGGCGGCAAGGGCTGAACCGGCGGCGTCACATCTGGAGCCGACGCCGCGGGGGAGGTGGGGGTCGGCGTGGCGCCTCGCGAGTCCACGAGATAGCCGTTGTCGAAAAACTTCGCGCCGGGGTCCTGTCCAAAGGGGTCGGAACTCGGAGCGTTCAACTCCGGGTCCGGGGCCGGG
>JBCCPW010000435.1:0-3354 GCA_039024735.1 Bacteroidota bacterium | reverse complement strand
GCGCGTTCGGTCGCGGGAGGCACCCGTTCGTAGGCGGCACGGCCGAGAAAGTCCATCGCCCCGACGGCCCACGACCGCAGCCGCTCGGGGCGGCCGAGCACATATTCCGCGAGCGCGGTGCCTCGGTGCGGCGTTGAGACGGTGACCAGAGACGCGATGCGGTCGGCCCAGCCCATCTCGCAGGCGAGCCACCGGGCATCCAGGCCGCCAGAGGAGAAGCCGATCAGGTTGAGCCGGTCAGCGCCGGTCTCGTCCATCGCGCGGGTGAGGTGGGCCGCCCACGTGTCGCATCGCGCCTGGATGGTGTCGTACGGGTTGGCGTGGGGCGCGTAGGCCCAGATGCCGTGCGCGCGGAGGTGCATGGCCTCGCGATGGAGGACGCCGCCCTGCATCAGGTTGGCGAGCGCGCCGAACCCGTGCAGCAGCACGACGGGGTAGCGGGTGGGGAGGATCGGAGGCTGGGGATCCGGGACCAGTTCCACTGCCCGGCGGGCGACGGCCTCTGCGCGGCGGGTGAGTCTCGGAAGCACGGGAAGCGGTGGAAGGAGTCGAGAGATTCCGCCTCGGTACCGAAGCGGGCGGAGCGTCACCACCGCCGCGCGTCGCGGTCGTCGGTGCCGCCGAGGTCCGCGTAGGCGACGAGGGCGGGGAAGAGCGGGAGGAGGTAGCGCTGGCTCGTCACGAGGTACGGCATCCCGCCGCCGCCCGTCCCGCCCTCGTCCGCGACGTGGCGGCGGACGGTCTTGCGGTGGACGGTCAGGAAGGAGCCCGCCTCGGGCGCGTGGAGCGCGTGGTCCGTCGCGACGAGGCGATCCAGGACGAAGGCGAGGCACGTATCGTGGAACGGGCCGTGGAGCGCGGCGGCGGCGCGGCGCGCGGAGGCCAGGGCCTCGCGGCGGGCGTTCTCTGCCTCGGCGGCCGTGGAGAGATGATCGCGAAAGACCCCGGCGATGCGATCCGCCTCGGGGTCGCGGCCGAGGGTTTGCCGGAAGCGCGCGGCGGCGCGGTCCACCTCGTCGGGGTAGATGGGGCGGACGCGCGGCGGCGGCGCGTCGTCGTGGAGCGTGTCGCTACTCAGCGTCTCACCGAGGCGGGCGAGGGCAGCGTGCGCGAGGGCGTCGAGGTCTGCCACGAGGGCCTGCGGCGTCCCCGCCTCGGGGAACGCGCGGGCGTGTCCATCGCGGAGAACGAGCGGGTCCCCCAGGGCGACGTGCCCGACGGGGCATCCGGCGTAGTGCTCGCCGTACGTCTCGCCGGGAAACACCGGGAGGTCGAGAAGGGGGCCCTTCGCGAGGGCGCGCTGGATGAGCCGGAGCTGCGCCGTCTGGAACCCGCTCGATGGCGCCAGCGCCTCGCGGAAAAGGCCGAACTCGATGGTGGAGAACAGCACGTCGTCGTCTCGGCTCCGTCCCACGTACGGCATCACGGCGGGAAGCACGCGACGCGCGCTGTGACGGAGCCGCGCCGCCGCGGTGAGGGCCGGACGCCAGAACGGGCTCGGGCCGCGCTCGTCCGGGAGCGCCTCGGTGAGGACAGAGACCTCCGCCTCGGGAAGCCGCGCGAGGGTCCCGGCCACGACTCCGAGGTCCACGAGCATGAGCCGGAAGACGACCTCGCACAGTTGATGGACCGCAAGAAACGCGCGCTCGTCCGGGACGGTGGTGGCGGGCTCGCCTGCGCTCAGCAGCGCGTCCAGGCCCACGTAGGCGCCGTAGTCGATCCCGAGACGGCCGTCGGCATCGGGCGGATTGACGGCGGGCGTTCCGTCGGGACCGAGGCGGCGGGCGGCAGCGGGAGTGGCACGGGCCTCGGGATCGAGCGCGAGGTCCCACCAGGGATCGGAGGGCACGGCGGCGGGGGAAGCGGAAGCCGAAGGTACCCGGCCGAGCCTCTCACACGTCGATCCGGAACGGCCGTTGACGGTCGAAGTGGGGCCGGACGGGAACGGTTCGCTCGGCGAGAGCCGCCAGCCGCTCGACCTCCCGGAAGACGGCCCTCTCGCCATCGAGCCGCTCGTAGCCCATCGTCCATGAGGGGAAGGCGCGCTGCGCCACCGGCCCCTCGAACGGAATCCCGACGAGGGCATGGCGACCGTCCCGGAGGATGGGGCCGTAGAGCAGTCCGCGCACCTGCCAGTCGTCCCCTTCGATCCACTGCACGAACGTCCCGACCTCGTTGCCTCGCGCGGCATACACCAGCCGACCGGTGAGGCCCCGCTCGGCGTTGCGCTTGCGGGACATCAGGAGGAGGTCCGCCAGATCCGCCTCGGTCTGCCGACGCATCGCGCGGGAGACGTAGAGGGCGGCGTAGAGCACGAGAGCGGCGGTGGGGGATCGGAGGTCCGTACGACGCGCCAGCGCTCTGGAGGTTCGGGGGGCATCGCGTGCGTGGCTCCGCGACGGCACCGAGGCGGGACGCGTGAACGAGCAACGCCCCGCAGCCGGAGCCACGGGGCGTTCGTTTTCCGCGATGCGGTGGGGGTCAGCCGATGACCGTCGCGCTCGCGATGGCGCTGTAGAATCGGAACCGGCGCGGGTCGGGACGGAAACGCACGGGCTGGACCGGCTGCTTGCCGATGGCCCAGGCGGGCGTCCGGCCGCCGCGCATGGAGCGCTCGCTGTAGAAGTGGCGCGTCTTCTGGTCAAACGGGCGATCCGCCGCAGTCGCGTGATAGACCGTGTGCGCGACTTCCAGCGCCTGCGCCCACCCTTGCGCATCGGAGTGCGGGTGGAGACTCAGGAAGAGACGGCGCTTGGCACTGCCCGGGTTGAAGGCGCTGAACTGGTACGGATCGAGGACGACGGCCTCGTACGTGCTCCGGCCTCGGTACTCGGTCTCCACACGGTTGCGGACGACCCACGCCACAAGTTCTTGCTCGGGCGCGCGCTTGGTCTCAGAGTAGATGCAGCGGGCGAGCCAGAGCACGTCGTCGCTGACGGCATCCCGCGAGAACGGCGGGGTATCGTCGGCGACGGAACGGACAGGGGGCTGGTATGCCTCCACCTGTGGGGCCGTCGTCGTGGGCGAGAAGCCGAGGGCGACGACCGGAAGCAAGGCCGCGAGAAGCAGCGAGAACGCTGCAGCAGCCCAGCGTGGGGGTGACATCATGAAGCAAGGGGAAGGTGAAACGGGCGGGCTGACGCCCCGATTGGCACGCGCGCCGCGAGAACCCGGCCAATGACCGGGCGCCATGCGAAGGGAGAGCGAATAGATCGCCGTGGAGGGGATTCCCGAGCGCAGGGACCGAAGTATCGGGTGCGGTCACCAACGCTCCGTTCAGGTCCCGAGACGGCTGTGCGAGGGTTCGGTGACGAAACGGAGAAGGTGTCCGCTTCCCTGTACAGCCTGCGTCTG
>JBCCPW010000434.1:0-3366 GCA_039024735.1 Bacteroidota bacterium | reverse complement strand
GCACTCGGTGTCGGAGCAGCAGTCGCACGGGCAGGAGGAAACGACGGTCATGGGACGAGGGGTAGGTGGAACAAGGCGGAGATGATCGTTCATCGCCGATCAACGATAAGACGCTTCGCTTGCCCGTGTCAACCCCTCCAGTTGACGCTTGTACCTCCGCCCCACGATGGCAAGCAGCGGCCACAGCAGGAAGTAGACCAACCCGGCCAATGGCGACAGGACGACCGGCAAGGCGAACGCCAGCACAATCGCGGCCAGCGCCACCCCCACGTGGACCCACCCGAAGGCCACACGCTGCCGCGTCATCACGCGCTCCGTCTCGCTCAGGTCCAGCCGATCCGCCTCGGTGAGCGCATGGCGGTAGAGGAGCGTGAAGAGCGCGAACACGGCCGCGTACCCGCCGGAGTAGATCAGCGACAGCCACGGCGCCTGCTCGAACGTGATCACCGAGGCGATCTCGGGCCCAGACAACCGCCCGAAGAAGAGATCCGACTGGAAGCCGGTCAGGAACCGGAGCGGGTAGACGTAGAGGAGAATGAGGAACAGCAGGACCCCGTTGAGCACGACGGTCCGCCCGTCCTCCAGCCCGTACCGACGGAAAAACAGGTAGTGTGTGTACCACACGAAGAGGAGCAGCGCGAAGCACACCCCAACGGCCACGAAGTCCACCATGACGGCCGCGAGTTCGTCGAACGTCTTCGGCACGCCCGACCCGGCGACGAGGAACGAGATCGCGAAGGCGAAAACGATGTCCGACAGGTTCTCCAGGCGCGAGACGCCCTCGCCACGCCAGCGGAACGCGTCCTCCTGCTCGCGGCGCGGGCGGGAACGGTCGAAGAGGGCGCGGCGGAGCATAGGAACAGAGAACGGGCGGGCCGAAAGCAAACGCCGACAGCCGCCTGGCGCCACCCCGGATCGGTAGCTTCCCGTATGCGACGCGTCGTCCTCCCCGTCCTCTTCGTGCTGATCGCCTCGTCCGCAATGGCGCAGCCGAGTCCTGAGCGGGACAATCGGTCCGTTCAGGCCGCCGTGGACGACCTCCGCCTCGCGACGGCCGTGCAGATTGCGCTGATGACCGACCCGCGCACCCGTCCGTTCGACGTGCAGGTGGGAGCGCGCGAAGGCATCGTGGCGGTGTTCGGCATCGAGGACTCCACGTACCAGCAGATCGCGACCGGCATCGCGGCGGCCGTTCCGGGCGTGCGCGGCCTCCAGGGGCTCGGCGGCTTCTCCCCTGCCGACGCGCCCGAGGCGGTGCCGGTGGACATCCCCGCGCTTCCACAGACGCACGTCGTGCGTCGAGGCGACACGCTCTTCGCCATCGCGCGGCGCTACGGCGTGAGCGTGGGCACCCTCCGCGACCTGAACCGCCTCCGCGGCGACCGCATCCGCGTGGGCCAGCGGCTCCGGCTCCGGTAGGGGCTCCCGCCTCGGTGATTCAACCGAGAGGCTCACCCACCGAGGCGGTGCGGCCTCGGCGCGTCTCGAAACGACGGCGAAGCTGGCGCCGGGGGCGGATCTCACCCCGTCAGGACGCATAGGTTGAGGCCGCCTCGGTAGCCCCCATGTCCGACGCCCGCATCCGCACGGCGCGAGCCCTCGCGCTCGCCACCCTCCTCTACACCGTCCTCGTGATCCTGTGGGGCGCGGTCGTCCGCGCGACGGGAGCAGGAGCAGGATGCGGCGCCAATTGGCCGACTTGCAACGGCGAGATCATCCCGATGGCGCCCAGCCTGAACACGCTCATCGAGTTCGGGCACCGCGTCACGAGCGGTCTCGCGATGATCCTCGTGGTGGTGATGGGGTGGGCCGTGTGGCGGGCGTTCCCGAGAGGCTCCGGCGCCCGGAAGGCCGCAGGCACGTCCATCTTCTTCATGATGCTGGAGGCCGCCATCGGGGCGGCGCTCGTGCTGCTGGAGTACGTCGCGCTGGACGCGCGGATCGGGCGGGCGGTGTGGATCGCGCTGCACCTCGTGAACACGTTTCTCCTCCTCGGTGCGCTGACGCTGACCGTCTGGGCGACGCGAGGCCACCCCCTCCCTCGCTGGCGTGGTCGGATGGGCTGGGCGCTCGGCATCGCGCTGACCGGCACGGCCATCCTCGGGGCGAGTGGCGCTATCACCGCCCTGGGCGACACGCTCGTGCTTCGCGGCGGGATGTCGCCCGAGACGCACGCCGTCGTCGCGCTGCTGGTGGGGCTCCGGGTGCTCCACCCGACCCTCGCGTTCGTCGCGCTCGGGCTGATCGGGTGGGCCGTGTGGGAAGCACGAGAGACGGCCGCACGAGACTGGGGGCTCTGGGTGATCGGGCTGTTCGTGATGCAGATGGGGCTGGGAGTCATCAACGTGTGGCTGCTGGCGCCGCTGTGGATGCAGGTGGTCCACCTGCTCGTGACGGACATCATCTGGATCGGCCTCGTGCTGTTTGCCGCGCGCGTCCTCGCGCCGGACGAGGCACCGGAGCGAGCGCCCGTCCGAATACCGGCCGAGCCGGTCGCGGCGTAGCCGCTGGAGGCCACCCCGCCTCGGGACCGAGGCGGAAGCGCCCGAGGCGCCGGGCCGTCCGTTCCCCCTCGCCGTCCAATCCGGGGCACCCGATCTTGCCCCCATGCGCGCGCTCGCCCTCCTGCTCGCCCTCGCTGCCGGGTCCGCCGTGGGGCAGGCGCCCGTCGAGCCACCGCCGGACTCGCTCCGCCCGGCCGAGCGGGCGCGCCTCCTCATCGCGCAGGACGAGAAGGGCGAGGCGCACCGCCTCGTGCGCCGCGCGCTGGACGAGGCGCCGGACGATCCCGAGCTGCTCACCCTCCGGCTCCAGCTTCAGCAAGAAGGCGTCGGGCTGTTCGGGCGCCCGCCGTTTGCGCGCCGAATCGTGCGCGCCCGCACCGCCCGTCGCCTCCTCGCCGCCGACTCCACGAGCCCGCACGCCCACGATGAACTCGGTCGGCAGGCCCTGGACGACTACCTCTTCGACCGCGACTACCTCAGCATCGCCGCCGGATTCTCCGATGTGGGCCTCACCCACGAGAGGGCGCAGAACCGACGGCGTCCACGCGGCACCTTCACCGATGGCTTCAACCGAGGCGGGCGTTACGACCTCCGGCGGCTCCGCGCGGCCTACCCGTTCACCCGGCGTCCGGGCCTGGACGATGCCCTCGCGGACACGCGCGGCCATCTGGAGGCTGCCGTCCGGCACGGCGGCGCTGCGTTCGCCGAGCCCCTCGCGACGCTCCTCGTGGCTGAGGCCGACCATGACGCCCTCCTCGCCCTCGCCGAGACCACAGACGACGATCTCCTTCGAGGGGCGGCCCTCTTCCGCCTCGGTGATCTCGCGGGCGCAGCGGAGGCCTTCGCCGATGCTCTTCGCGCG
>JBCCPW010000433.1:0-3375 GCA_039024735.1 Bacteroidota bacterium | reverse complement strand
AGAGCGGGATCGCCCCGACGTAGATGCCCCCGAAGATCCAGGGGTTGACCCCGTACTCGGTGCCGAGGGACAGGAACCACTCGCGGATAACGTCGAACATGCGGGGATCGGGGGCGGGAAGCCAGAGTACGACCGCCGCCCCTCTCCGACTGCACCTCGTATGGCCCAGCCCTTTCCCCTCGCCAGCGGCACCTCCATCGACGAAACCCTCGGCATCGAGTACGAAGAGGTAACCGCCGAGCGTGTCGTCGCGACCCTGCCTGTCGGACCAAGCGTGCATCAGCCGCTGGGGTATCTGCACGGCGGCGCGAGCATCGTTCTCGCGGAGAGCGTCGCGAGCGTGGGCGCCAATGTGGCGGCCCTGCCGGAGCGGTTCGCGTTCGGGCAAGAAGTCAACGCGAGTCACCTCCGTCCCAAGCGCGAGGGCACCCTCCGTGCCACGGCCACGCCCATCCGCCAGGGCCGGACCTCGGCAGTGTGGGATGTCCGTGTGACCGACGAGGCCGAGAAGCTGATCTGTGTCTGCCGCATCACACTGGCTCTCGTGGAGGCTGACCGTCGCACCTGACCGGTTCCGCCTCGGTGCGGTCGCGGGGATGTCATCGCGCCACCGAGGCGGCTCCACCCGGCACTACCTTCTCGCACACCCCGCTGCCCCACGTATGCTCCTCGGTCAGGTCATCGGCACCGTCTGGGCCACCCGCAAAGACCCCAAGCTCGTCGGGATGAAGTTCCTGATCGTCCGCGAGATCGACCTCGACGGGGAGCCGATGAGCACGTTTGTCGTCGCGGCGGACGCCGTGGGGGCGGGCGAGGGCGAGACCGTCCTCGTGGCGCAGGGCTCCTCGGGCCGTCAGACCGACCTCACGGACAAGAAGCCCGTGGACGCGGTCATCATGGCGATTGTGGATCGCCTCGATGTCTCACGCGACGTGGCGGCACAGGAGGCCTCGGCTGTTCTGGAAGCCACGTGAAGCTCGGGCGCGTCATCGGGAGCGTGTGGGCCACGCAGAAGGACCCGTCGGTGGTGGGCAAGCGGATGCTCCTCGTCCAGCCCCTCCGCTCCGACGGGACGGATCGGGGCCGCCCCACCACCGCGCTCGACACCTGCGACGCCGGGCCTGGAGACCGCGTCCTCTACGTCACGAGCGCCGAGGCGGCCCTGCCGTTCCGCCCGGAGAATCGGCTGACGGCATCGGATGCCACCATCGTGGCCGTCGTGGACCGCGTGGACATCGATTAGCGCGAGGCTCCCGCCTCGGCACCGAGGCGGACGAGGGTCAGAGGATGGACGAGCCGTCCAGTTCGTCCAGTTCCACCTCAATCCCTCCGACGCGGTCCGCGACGAGGTTGTAGATGAACCCGACGATGAGCCCCCCGATGAATCCGGCGGCACCGTACAGGAACGGGAACAGCACGACCGAGAACACGCCGATCCCCGCGCCGATGGCGGCCTCTCCGCCGACCGACGCGGCGAGCCCACCGAAGAGGGCGAACACGAGACCGAGCACGACGCCGACCACGGCGTAGACCGCGCCGAAAATTTTGGCGAGGGTGACAGGTTCAATCCGACGGATGATGACGGTGCGCATGGTAGCGGGTTGGAAATACAGAGGAACGCTGCCTGAATTGGACGGTGTCGTCACCGTGGCGGATTCAGTCCAAGGCGTTGGATTTCGACACGTTCTGTGCGAGACGGTCGCGAAGACTCGGCAGCCATCGGCGGTGAGCAGGTCGACCGCCGTGAGACGTTCGCCCCGGGCTCACCATCGCGGCGAACCTGCTCCGGGTGGAGGGCTGAGCGCCGCGCCCGCCTCGGTGCCGAAGCGGAACCACCGAAGCCCTCACACCGAGGCGGATCAGTCCACCTCGGCGGGATCGCGGAGGGCTGGGTCGCCCTCGCGCGCGAGGAACCGGTTCCATCCGCCCACCAGAAACGCCAGCCCGATACCCCCGACGGCCGCCATCGCGGCGAAGGCGAACGTCATCACCCACTGCACGCGTGAGTACTCGCGGAGGATGATCTGATCGTTCGCCTCGCTGACGCGGACCGGCAGCACGAGCGAGGAGTCCGCCTCGTACTGCTGCTCGATGTCCTTCACGAAGGCGAGCGGGAACTCCACCCACCGCTCCACCGAGTCGGTCTGGGCGGGCGGGAGGTACCGGAGACGCACCATGCCGTGGGTGATCTCGCTCCGCTCGCGGACCTCCATCGCGGTCACAGCCGCCTCCACCGGCACGCCAGATGCCGAGGTCTCGCGCTGCTCAACCCCCGCGATCACCAGCCCCACGGCGATCACGACCATCAACGCGGGAAGCGCCCAGAGCAATCGGGCGACGATGGGGTTGGAAAGGAAGTTCATGAGCGGGAAATCGGTGCGGACCAAGAACGCCGTGGCGCGAACCGGGTCCCTCGAAATCGGCGCCAAGGCCACTCGGAACAGCACGCGGGCAGAGAGGGCGCCGCGCTCGGATCTTCCTGGTCCTGTCTCCCCGCTCCCATGTCCGATCTCCACTGCCTCTTCCTCGCCAGCGACACGCCCCCGGACACGTGGACTGAGCGCTACGGCCCGGCCGTCGTCCGCGCTGCAGAGGACGCCGCGACGCGCCACGCGCCCACCCTCGCCTACTCCGCCGACGGCTCCCGCCTCGGTGTCGTTCCGGTCCCAGACGGTCAAACGGGCGCGGAGCGCTGGCGATGGGCCGCTGCCGAGGCCGCCCGCCTCGCGACATCCCTCAAGACCGAGGCGGTCACCCTCCAGGCACCCGAGGCCGACGCCGCCCATCCGCTCGCGGAGGGCTTCGCGCTCGGCGCCTACCGCTTCGACCGCTACCGCACCGGCGACGCGCCTCCGCCCGCTCCCGTCGCGCAAGTCCATCTCCCCGACGGCACCGAGGCGGACACGTCCAGCGCCGTCGCCCGCGCGGAGGCGACCAACGCCGCGCGCGATCTCGTCAATCTCTCCCCGGACGAGAAGATGCCCGCCGACCTCGCCGACGCGATGCGCGAGGGCGCCGAGGCGGCCGGGCTCCGCGTGGAGGTGTGGGACAAGGCGCGCATCGAGGACGAAGGGCTGGGCGGGCTCCTCGCCGTCAACCGAGGCAGCGTGGATCCGCCTCGTTTCGTCGTGATTGAGCACGCTCCCGACGGCACCGAGGCGGACCGCCCCGTCGTGCTCGTCGGGAAGGCCGTCACGTACGACACCGGCGGCCTCTCGCTCAAGCCGACGAAGAACTCGATGGACAAGATGAAGGCCGACATGGGCGGCGGCGCGGCGGTCTACGGCGCGATGCTCGGCCTCGCGAGCCTTCGCACGCCACTCCGTGTGATCGCCCTCATCCCCATGTCCGACAACCGGCCGGGCGTTCGGGCGT
>JBCCPW010000432.1:0-3387 GCA_039024735.1 Bacteroidota bacterium | reverse complement strand
GTGCCGCTGTGCACGTCGAAGGTGTAGAGCGGGAGGAAGCGGGCGCCGCGCTCGGCGACGAAGCGAACCGCCTCGATGAGGTAGTCCGCCTCGGTGTCATCGAGGGTGTAGTGGAACCCGACCCGTGCCCAGCCCGGCTTGAGCCCGTGGATGCCGTCGAGGGCGCACGTGCGGTACCGCTCGCTGGTCTCGGGGCCGATGCCCAGCAGACGATGGCCGTACGGGCCAGCACACGAGCACCCGGCCCGGCTCTGGATCCCGAAGAGATCGTCCAGCAAGACGGTTACGAAGCGGGGGTGCAGCGCCTGTCCCTCCGAGGTGACATTGAACGAGATGATGCCCAGCCGCACGTCCGGGTCCTCCGGCCCGAGGATGTCGATCCCCTCGTGCGAGCCCCACGCGTCGAGCGCGCGCGACGCGAGCGCGTGCTCCCGCCGATGGATGACGTCCACACCGACCGACCGCTTGACCTCCATCGCGAGAGCGGCGCGGAGGACCTGGAAGAAGCCCGGCGTCCCCGCTGTTTCGCGGGCTTCGATGTCCTCGACGTAATCGTGGGCGTCGGCATTGACGTACGTGACAGTGCCACCGCCGCCGACGGTCGGCCCGAGGTGGGCGGGGTAGAGTGTTTCGCAGAAGACGAGCACGCCGCACGAGCCCGGTCCCCCGAGAAACTTGTGAGGCGAGAGGAAGACCGCGTCCAGCTTCGCCTCGGGGTCACCATCAGGCACCATGTCGATCTCGACGTATGGACCCGAGGCGGCGTAATCGAACAGCGCGAGGGCGTCGTGGCGGTGGAGGATCCGCGCGATGTCATGGACGGGCGCGAGGACGCCCGTCACGTTCGATCCTGCCGAAAACGACCCGATCTTCCGCCGCCCGTCCCACGCCGGGTCGGAGAGTTTCTGCTCCAGGTCGTGGAGGCAGAGTTGTCCGTCCGGGGTGAGGTCCACCTCCACGACGGTGCAGAGGCCCTCGCGCCACGTGACCTCGTTGGAGTGGTGCTCGTACGGCCCCACGAACACGACCGGCCCCCGCTCACGGAGACGCCGGGCGAGTCCACGCGCACCGTCCGGCCCGAGGGTGTCATCGAGTCGGCGCTCCAGCCCGTCCAGAGTAGCGGGCGGGATGGCGATGCCCAGGATTTCCTGCAGCTTGTGGATCGCGCCCGTGGACCCGTTGCCGACGCACACCACTTTGCCCGTCGGCCCGGCGTTCACGCAGCGCTTGATGACCGCCTCGGCGTCGTGTAGGAGATGCGTGGCGGTGCGCCCGGTGGTGCTGTCCTCGGTGTGGGCGTTGGCGTAGAGCGCGGACAGATCCCGCAGGTAGTCTTCGACAAACGCCAGTTGCCGTCCGCTCGCGGTAAAGTCGGCGTAGACGAGCGGGCGTTCGCCAAACGGGGTGCGGACGAGCGTGTCGATGCCGACGGTCTGGGCGCGAAGGTCGGCGGGAGACAGATCAATCATGGCGCGGCTCAGGGTTTCGCGTAAGCTACGGGGTCACCGAGCGCATTCGCCGGTCCCGACATGTGCCACCGCCCTTCCGTCTGACCGTTTGGGTCGGAACTCGTTCGCCCCTTGAACGGATCTTCGACCGCAGCCTCTCTCCCTGCATGTCCGTCGCCGCTCCCGCCCCGTTCCGCCTCGGTACCGAGGCGGGGACTCTCGCCTCCCGCTACCGCGCCGTCCGCGCCCAGACCGAGGCGATCTGCGAGCCCCTGGAAACCGAGGACTACGTGGTCCAGGCGATGACGGATGTCTCGCCGACGAAGTGGCACCTCGCGCACACGACCTGGTTCTGGGAGACCTTCGTCCTGCAGGAGTACGCGCCGGGATACACGCTCCACGACGAGCGCTACCCGTTCCTGTTCAACTCGTACTACGTGCAGGCGGGCGAGCGGCACTGCCGGGCCCAGCGGGGCTACCTCTCCCGTCCGACGGTGGCGGAGGTGTTCGCCTTTCGCGAGGCCGTGGATCGCGCGATGGAGGCGTTTCTGGAGACCTTCGATGAGACGGAGCATCCCGAGGTGGCCGATGTGATCGAGGTTGGGCTGCACCACGAGCAGCAGCATCAGGAGTTGATGCTCACCGATCTCAAGTACGTGTTCTCCGTCAACCCGCTGCGCCCGGCGTATCGCGAGCGGCCGATCCTCGGCGCCGCAGATCCGGGTCCGCTCGGGTGGGTCGCCGGTCCGGATGGGATTGCCGAGGTGGGCTTCCGCGCGAAGGGCCGCGACACCTCGCGCCAGCGCTTACACTTCGACAACGAGGGGCCGCGCCACCGCGTCTTCCTGGAGCCTTATGCTCTCGCCGACCGGCTCGTGACGGTCGGGGAGTATCGTGCATTCATCGCCGACGGCGGATACGAACGGCCGGAGTTGTGGCTCACGGAGGGCTGGGCGACGGCACAGGCGGAGGGTTGGACGTGCCCGTTCTACTGGGAGCCGCCGGGGGTCAACTCGGACGCATGGGACCACTTCACGCTCGCAGGCATGCAGCACCTCGACGACCACGAGCCCGTCACGCACGTCTCGTTCTTCGAGGCCGACGCGTACGCCAGTTGGGCGCATCAGTCCGGCGTGGCCGAGGGGGCCCGCCTCGGTACCGAGGCGGAGTGGGAAGCCGCCGCCCGGACGGTCTGGGACGGCGAGACTGCCGACGGGACCGCGCCTGGTTCCTTCGTGGACGCCGGACGCCTCCACCCCGCCTCGGCAGAGCCCCATGCGGGAGGCGACGGCGCCCCAGCCGCGCCCCTCCTCCGGCAGATGTTCGGCGAGGCGTGGCAGTGGACGGCGAGCGCGTACCGCCCGTATCCGGGGTATCACGCTGCGCCCGGGGCCCTTGGCGAGTACAACGGCAAGTTCATGTCGGGCCAGATGGTCCTCCGAGGCGGGAGCGTCGCGACGCCCCAGAGCCACATCCGCCCGACCTACCGCAACTTCTTCCACCCGCCCGCGACGTGGCAGTTCACCGGCATCCGCCTCGCGAAGAGCCTCTGAGTTCACCGAGGCGGGGTCGAGTCCCCCCGCCTCGGTGAGCACCGTCAACCGAGGCGGACCGCCGCCGCGACCGCCGTTCCTCCCGCATGACATTCCGCGACGACGTTCTCCAGGGGCTCCGCCACGAGCCGAAGTCGATCCCGAGCAAGTACTTCTACGACGCCGAAGGCTCGCGCCTCTTTGACCGGATCACGACGCTCGACGCCTACTACCCGACGCGGACTGAGCGCACGATTTTGGAGGACCACACCGAGGCGATGGCGGAGGCGCTGCGGCCTCGGCCGGTCCTCGTGGAGTATGGGAGCGGATCCAGCGACAAGACGCGCATCCTCCTCGATGCGCTCCGAGGCGAGATCGCGGCGTACGTCCCGATCGACATCTCGGGG
>JBCCPW010000431.1:0-3395 GCA_039024735.1 Bacteroidota bacterium | reverse complement strand
CGGAACTTGCTGGCCGCCACGCGGGCCTGCCACGCCTCGGTGCCGCGCTCGGCCCTCACGATGGTCTCCCCGTTGAGGCGGTGCGTGATCGTGCCGTCCTCCACGCGGATCCGGGCCGTGTTCCACTCGCCCGCCGGACGCGCGGCAGCGCTCGTCGGGACGTAGAGGTCGTAGAGCGCACCCGCCGTGTGGCTCGGGTAGACCGCGTCGCCGTGGCAGGTGTCGTCCAGGATCTGCATCTCCAGACCGGACTGCCACGTGGCGCGCAGGGCCTCGCGCTCCTCCACGTGATAGAAGATGCCGCTGTTGCCGCAGTCGCCGACGCGCCATTCCAAGGCCAACTCGAAGTCCTCGTAGAGACCCGGCGCCATCAGGTCGCCGCCCTCAACGCCCGGCGTGAAGGTGAGGGCCTCGTCCTGCACCGTCCACCCGCCGGGCACGTCCTCGCGGAGGTAGCCGCGCCAACCGTCCAGGCTCGTCCCATCGAAGAGGACGATCCAGTCGCCGGTCCCGTCCGCGCCGAAAGCCTCCGCCTCGGTGCCATCCCGGCCGTCGGCCCCGTCGGCGCCACCGAGGCGGAACGCGCACGCCGCCAGCGGGACGACGAGACAGACGACGGCGGCAGCCAGGACGCGCAACAGGGTGAAGGATGGGTGAACGTGGAGAAGGTAGCGCATGGCCTCTCCGACGGGAGCCCTTCCGAGGTCCGTCCCGCCTCGGTGCCGACCGAGGCGGCCGGTGGGCCCGCGAGATTGGGCCGCTCTTCGCGCGGCGCGCGGCACCGAGGCGGGAGCTTGCGCCCAGCGCGCGAATCCCCCGCGCCGCCTCGCCGTTCTGCCCGCTCTCCCTTCCCTCCCCACGATGGCGCTCTTCGGCCTCGGACGCAACAAGGACGACCAGGACAAGCTCGAAGCCGGGCTCGAAAAGACCCGGACGGGCTTCTTCGGCAAGATCAGCCGCGCCGTCGCGGGCAAGGACACCGTGGACGACGAGGTGCTGGACGACCTCGAAGAAGCCCTCGTGAGCTCTGACGTGGGCGTCCAAACCACCGTGGACATCATCCGCCGCATCGAGGCGCGCGTGGCGGAGGACAAGTACGTCACGACGAAGGAACTCCAGGGCCTCATCCGCCGCGAGATCGCGAGCCTGATGCTGGACAGCGCCCCGGAGCGCCCAGCCAGCTTCGCTGCCCCGCTGCCGTCCACGCCGCACGTGGTCATGGTGGTCGGCGTCAACGGGGTCGGCAAGACGACCTCCATCGGGAAGATCGCGCACCGCTACAAGCAGGCGGGCAAGAGCGTCCTCCTCGGTGCGGCCGACACGTTCCGCGCCGCCGCCACGGAGCAACTCGAGATCTGGAGCGAGCGCGCGGGCGTGCCCATCGTGAAGCAGTACCAGGGCGCCGACCCCGCCGCCGTCGCCTTCGACACCCTCGCGGCAGCAACATCGCGCGACGTGGACGTGGTGCTCATCGACACCGCCGGGCGCCTCCACAATCAGGTCGGGCTGATGAACGAGTTGAGCAAGGTCAAGCGCGTGATGGACAAGCAGGTGCCGGGCGCACCGCACGAGGTCCTCCTCGTCCTGGACGCGAGCACGGGCCAGAACGCCATCCGCCAAGCCGAGGCCTTCACCGAGGCGGTGGACGTAACCGGCCTCGTGCTGACCAAGCTGGACGGGACCGCCAAGGGCGGCATCGTGATCGGGATCTCGAACGAGTTCCAGATCCCGGTCAAGTACATCGGCGTGGGCGAGGGCATGACGGATCTCCAGGTCTTCGACCGAGGCGCGTTCGTGGAGGCGCTCTTCGACGGAGCGGACGCATAGCGCGGCCCTCCCGCCTCGGTGCAGGCGGTCAGGGGGGCGGTTGGACCGAGGCGGACGCTCCGGGCTCGCTGGGCGGACGCACGGGTGCCTTGCGCCAGTCGGTACGGGAGCGCTACCGTTCGGCGGGCGCCTCGGCCGTCCGGGCGCGTCGCGAGACGGTTCGGCCCTCGGGCGGCCCTCGATCTCTCGGCGCGCCGCATCTTCAGGTTCCTCGCCTGTGCGCACGCGCACTGCCCGTCCCCCGATCTGTGTCTGACGAGCCTATGCTCGCTCGCTACTTCGCGCCGCTGGCCTTCTTCCTTGCGCTCCTCCTTGTGATGCCCGCGAGGGCGCAGGTGGCCTACAAGCCTGCCTTCTCCTCCGAGGTCGTCGTGGCGCGAGACGACGACGGGACGAGCCGCCTCGATGTCTACGCGGACGTGCCGTACCAGAACCTCCGCTTCCTCGCGAGGACGGGCGGCTTTGAGGCGAGCTACGTCGTGACCGCCGAGGTGCAACGCGTCGCGCCGGACGGCACCATCGCAGGGCTTGTCGCCAGCCGAACGTGGTCGCGCGATGTGACCGTCGCCTCCTACGATGAGACCCTCGGCGAGGACTCGGATCGGTCCGTGCAGGCCATCGCCATCGAGCCGGGACGGTACGTGCTGGAGGTGACGTTGGAGGACGGCGCGAGCGGCCGGACCTTCGCGCACGAACTCGGCGCCATCGTGCGCGACATGAGCGGCCCCATCGCGATGGGCGACCCGGTCTTCCTCAACGCCTACGACCCGGCGTCCGGCCTCTTCGAGCCCAACATCGGCGGCGCCGTCTCGACCGAGCAAGAGGCCTTCACGGTCTACTACGAACTGTTCACCGGCGAGGCCGCGAACCTCCGCGTGACCTACGCCGTGACCGACCGCGCCCGCCTCGGGGACCGGCCCTCCTTCAGCGCCCTCCTCGGGCTCGCGCCGCGCCAGCGCGAAGACGTGGGCGTGCCTGTCCTCGTGACAGAGGCCCTCGCGGTGCCTGCGGGTGGCGCCCCGGCTGCGTTCCGCGTCCCGACCGAAGACCTCCAGGTCGGCGAGTACACGCTCACCATCCGCCTGGAAACCGCCGACGGCGACCTCATCTCCGAGTCGGAGCGGCCGTTCGCGGTGGAGTGGGACGGCCTTGACGCACAGATCGCCGATCTCGACGCCGCCATCGCGCAGTTGCGCTACGTCGCGAAGGACCGCGAGGTGGACGCCATCCGCAGTGCCCCCACGCATGAGGACCGCGTCCGGCTCTTCCGCGAGTTCTGGAGCCGTCGCGACCCGACGCCCGGGACCGAGCGGAACGAGCAGATGGAGGCGTACTACTACCGCGTGGCCTACGCCAACGACCGGTACGGCCAGCTTCGGGGAGCCGGCTGGAACACGGATCGCGGGGAGGTCTTCATCCGCTTCGGTGAGCCCGACCACGTGGAGGACCGCCCGTTCAGCTACGGCGCCAACAAGCCGTATCAGGTGTGGTACTACTACCGCCACGGCCGCCAGTTCATCTTTCTGGACGAGGGCGTCGGCGACTACGAGCTCCTGATTCCGATCTGG
>JBCCPW010000430.1:0-3428 GCA_039024735.1 Bacteroidota bacterium | reverse complement strand
TCCCGGCGGACGTGTCCACCACGCGCTCACTCCACGACGAGAACAGGGCCTCATAGAACGGATCGTAGTCGCCCGAGGAATCGCGCGAGACGATGAGCTTGTTCAGGTCGAGCGCGGTCGTGATGCGGTTGAACTCGTCCAGTTCGAACTCGATGCCCGTTCCGAAGCGGAGGTTGGTCGGGATGGCGTTCGGAATGCCGTCTTCGAGGTACTTGATGGACGGCCCCATGTTGGCCAAGTTGAGCCCGATGGACGGCGTGATCCCGATGCCGCCCGCGTCGATCTGGGGCGCGTCGTAGATCATCCCGAGGTCCACGCCGAACGACGTGCCCGGCTGACCGCCTTCGAGGATGTCGCTCCCGACGAGGCTGGAGAAGATGAACCGCCCGCCCGCACCGAGGGACAGTCCGCTGCCGACCTCCACGCCGTAGCTCACACCCGCTGCGAGCTCATAGCTCTGGAACTGACCGAGCTCGGTGCCCTGGTCGTCCGTCCAGGTTTGCTCACCGAGGTTGAAGTAGGTCAGGTGACCGCCAAGAGTGCCCGCGTCGCCGAGGGAGTGCTTGCCAGAGACGTAGTTGTACGAGAGGTCCGCGCCGAGGGCTGGAAGCCAGGGGGCGTACGTGAGAGAGATCTCGGTGCCCTCCTGCCCAGCGAGTCCGGCGGGATTCCAGAACGGCGCGTAGGCGTTGTCGGCCACGGCGACGCCGGTCATGCCCATGCCTGCGGCGCGGCTGTCAGGCTCAATCTGAAGAAACGGGACGGCCGTCGTGATGACGACGTTGCCCCCGTCCTGTGCGCTCGCGACGGGCGCGAGGGCGACGCCGAGGGCGAGTGTGGCGAAGAAGAGACGGTTCATCGGAAGGCCCGTGGGAGGGGCGGTGGTGCGTAGTCTGAAGGCGCGGGGCGCCAGAGAAAGCGGGAGGCCGCCTCGGTGGCGGAGAAGAGGTCAGCGGATGACGGCCAGCTTGTCGCGGCGCTCCGCCACGCGACGGGCGCCATCCTCGCCGTCGATCTCGACGCGGAGGCGGTAGAGGTAGATGCCGCTTGCGAGAGGATCGGCGTCGTCATCGAAGCCGTCCCAATCGAGGCGGACGAGCCCGCCCGTGAGTGGGCCGTCCATCTCCATGGTGCGGACGGGGCGACCGGCGAGCGAGTAGATCCGAAGCTGCACCCTCGCGAGAGTGCCCGGCGGCTGGTTGTGCTCGAAAAAGAACGTGCTGGGACCGGGTGTCGGGTTCGGGTACGGGTAGGCATTCTCCACCAGGAGATCCGCGCCGTCCGCGACGACGAACTCCAACACCTCGGTGCTGGCGTTGTTCGCGCCGTCCCAGGCCGTGAGCGAGAGCGTGTGCGGCCCGGGCGCGAGGTCTGCCAGTGGGAAGCGGACGGTCCCCGAGGTGAACGTGTCGAGGTCGCCCTCGTAGTAGCGGCCCACGTCCACGGCCTGATTCGGGTCGCCGTCGATGGTCAGGAGCAGGTCGTGCCCCACGCCCGCGCCGACGGTGTTGATGCCGCTCGGATCTCGCAGCCGTGCGATCACGGTGGGATCGGGACGCGCGATGCCGCCGGAGACGAACGTCGTGTCATCCAGGAAGAGTCGGATCATGGGACCGTCGTTGTCATTCGGACGCGTCCCGGCGTCCTGCGCGACAATGGCTTCCTGGGACTGCCCGATCCCATCGGTGGCATCAGATCCGAGCGCGTACGTCGTGATGCGGGCATTCTGGCCGGAGTACGACACGTCCTGGGGCACGAGGAACGTCGCGTCGAACTGCCCGGTGCGGACGCTCGCACGGCCGGAGTAAATGGGGTCCGTGCGGACGACGTAGAAGCCCGGCGTATTCCGCCGGATGGGGAGCTGCACCTCGCGCTCGGCGTCGAGCACGTTGAGGGTCACCTCGCCCTCGAAGCCAGGATCCGGCGAGCCATCGAGGCGGAGAACCTCGCCCTGCACGCGTGCGGTCTCGAAGGCGCGAAGCTGCGGCGCGGAGCCCGCAGGCAGCGGCACACCGTTGATGTGCGTGATCCGAACGGTCCGCTCCGGCAGGCCGATCCGCATCGCGGGATCCCCGAGGAGGTTGAACTTCCGGTTGTTGAACTGCGCGCCGATGTCCGTGTTTTTCGTGCTCGCAAAGATGTCACCGAGGCGGCGCGGTCGTCCGCTGGCCTCGCGCGCGAGCATCTCCCGCGTGAGTGTGATGTTGAGCCCCAGGTTCAGGCCGGACGTGCCCGCACTCGTGTACACGACCCGGACCGTGGTGAAGAGGGCCACAGCCCCGCCGCCGTCAAGGAGCAGGGTCTCCTCTGCGACGCTCTTGCGGTCGGCCATGTCGTACTTCCCGAAGGAGCACGTCGCTGTGACGAAGATGGGCAGCCGGTCGGCGTTGCGGAGGTTGTCCACGACGGCCTGATTGAAGAGGCCCTCGTCCGCGAGACCCTCGGGGCCGCCGTGGCCCATGTAGTTCCACACGAGCGTGCCCTCCTCAATGGCACGGCGACTGGCGTCCGTCGCCCCAGGGCGCCGGCGGCCGGTGGCGCCGGTCACCTCGGGGTACGACGGCATGTAAATCTTCTGGACGACGACCCCGGTGCTGTCCGGGATGCGCGTCGCGACGGCATCCGCGTTCTGGACGTGGAGGTCCGAGTCGAAGTCGTTGGGGTACTGGTCGTCTGCGAGGAAGGTCACCCGCGTGCGCCAGTCGCCGAGCGACTCGGAACTCTCGTAGCGGAGGATCTTGTCCACGAGCACGTCCGCCTCGGTGAGCGTTTGAACCGGGAGGCGACCCACGCCCAGGTCCACGCGTTCGAAGGACACCGAGGTCGAGGAGTTGGAAGACGCCCAGATGCCCTCGTCGTCATCCAGCAGCGCGAAGTAGTCGTCCGACGTGAAGCTCTGGTCCCGCTTCAGCATCTCGTCGGTCTGGTACGTCGGGACGAGGAGCGGGAGGCTCGTGGACCTGATGCCTCGGAAGTCGTAGTGCCCATCGCCGAAGAGGAGGAGGTGCTGGGGGAGGCGGTCCTCGGTGTCGGCGCGGTCGTAGAGGAACTTCATGTAGTCCCGGATGGCCCGCATGTCCATCGTGCCCCCGCCGAACTCGTTGAGGATCTGATCGACCGGCACGATCAGGGTCTCCAGACCGTCCGCCACGCGATGGGCAGCCAGGCGCTCTGCCGCGGCTCGGAGGCTTTCGTGGATCACGATCACGTAGTCTGGATAGGTCGTGATGCCGTGGAGGTTTTGATTGGCGACGGGCGTGCCTCCCGTAAATGTGCGCAGCGAAGCGCCGGGGTCGAAGGCCACGACCTCGCGCTCGCCGCCGAGGGCCTCCACCTGCACCCGTGCGCGCCCTCCTTCCACGCGCACACCGAGGCGGGTCACGTCGCCGGGCGTCGTGACGTCCCACACCTCGGGGGCTGCCGCGAAT
>JBCCPW010000429.1:0-3454 GCA_039024735.1 Bacteroidota bacterium | reverse complement strand
TCGTCATACTCCCGCGCCGTCACGATCCACATCTCGATGCCCTCGCGTCGCATGAGGCTGGGCACGAGCGTGTCGAGGCGGTCGTGGAGCCACCGGTCCATCACCTCGGCTCGCTCGCGCATGGGCAGGATGTCGGGTGTTTGCGCCTGAACCGAGGCGGTGAGGGCGAGGAGCGCGCACGCGAGGAGCCAGGGAAGAGCATCTCGGCCCGTCTCGGTACCGAGGCGGGGAAGGACAGGCGGGCGCATCGGGAGACGGAGCATCGGGAGAGGAGACGAGCGGCTGTGCAAGATCGCGCGAGTCGATTTCGCGTGGGGTGCTCAGGCATTGGGCCGTGCCCTTCGGTAGACTTGCGGCCCCATGAAAACGGTTCCATGATCCGTCGGACGAGCGGCCTTCTCCTCCACGTCACGTCCTTGCCCAGCCGGTTCGGCGTGGGCGACCTCGGCCCTGGTGCGACGGCCTTCCTGGACTACATGGCGCGAGCCGGTCAGAGCCTGTGGCAGATCCTGCCGCTCTGCCCCGTCGGCTATGGCAACTCGCCATACGCGAGTCCGTCCACGTTCGCCGCCGACGAGTTCCTGGTCTCACCGGAGCGTTTGGTGGACGACGGCCTGCTCACCAAGGCGGACCTCGCCAATGCCCCGGCTTTCCCCGTCGAGCGCGTCGACTTTGAGGCGGCGCGAGCCTACAAGACGGCGCTCCTCGATCGAGCGTTCGCTCGCTTCCGCGATGCGTCCCCCGCGTCTCTCACCGAGGCGTATGGCGCATTCCGCGAGGCGCACGATGCCTGGCTCGACGGCTTCGCGCTCTTCATGGCGCTCAAGGCCGAGCACGGAGGGGCGCAGTGGATCGACTGGGACCCTGCGTTCGCGCGCCGAGACGAGGAGGCCCTTCGCGCGTGGGCCGACGATCACGCCGACGAGATGGACCGCGTCCGGTTCGGGCAGTTCATGTTCTGGCGCCAGTGGGCCGCTCTTCGCGCCTACGCTCACGAGCGTGGCATCCAGATCCTCGGCGATCTCCCCATCTACGTCGCGTACGACAGCGCCGACGTGTGGGCCGATCAGGACCTGTTCCGTCTCGACGAGGATGGCCGACCGACGCACGTTGCGGGGGTCCCGCCTGACTACTTCTCCGAGACCGGCCAGCGATGGGGCAACCCGCTCTACCGCTGGGACCGAATGGCCGAGGCGGGGTTCGTGTGGTGGCGCCGCCGGATGCGTCACACGCTCGGCCTGGTGGACCTCGTCCGGCTGGACCATTTCCGAGGCTTCGAGGCGTACTGGAGCGTTCCGGCCTCCGAGCCGACGGCGATCCACGGCGTGTGGGAGAAGGCGCCGGGGGATGACCTCCTCCGCTCCTTCGAGGCCGACTTCGAATCACCGCTTCCCATCGTGGCGGAGGACCTCGGGCTCATCACGCAAGAGGTTCGGGACCTCATCGCGAGGTTCAGACTACCCGGGATGGCCATTTTCCAGTTTGCATTCGGCGGTCGTCACGACAGTGACTTCCTGCCGCATACGTTCCGTCGATCCCTGGCGGCCTACACCGGCACCCACGACAACAACACGTTCCGAGGCTGGTGGGAGGAGGAGGCGCGTCCCGAGGAGCGCGCGCACGCCCGCGAGTACCTGGCCCTGGACCATACCGACGAGCCGATTCACGAAGCCGCCGTCCGGGCCCTGATGGCCTCGGTGGCGGATGTCGTCGTGACGCCGATGCAAGACGTGCTGGGCCTCGGAGCGGATGCACGGATGAACACCCCCGGGACGGTCGGCGACGAGAACTGGGCGTGGCGTCTTCGGGCCGATCACCTGACAGATGAGACCGGGGAGTGGCTTCGCGGCCTCACCGTCCTTTACGCCCGCCTCGGTGCATAGGCGAACGGGGTGGAGAGGACCGTGAGCGAGTTCGGCGGGAGCGAAACGGTGGCGCCTCCGGCGTAGGTCGCCTCGATCCCTTCGTCGAACGGAGGCTCGGCCCTCCAGTCCGCAGGATCTCCGGCTGGATCGGTGGGCAGGACGAGGTCCTTCGGATCGCCGCCTTTGTTGAACAGCAGCAGCAGCGTGTCGTCCTCGCGAGGCCGACCGAGGCGGTCTGTGCCCGGGATCCGGTCGCCCCGCAGAAGGAGGCCGAATGCCGAAACGCCCCAGCCGTCCCAGTCGGCCCACGTCATCTCGCGCCCCGAGCGGTGCCACCACATCGCGTCCTTGACGCCGTTCTCGTCGGCCCGGCCGGTCAGAAACTGGCGGCGCCGCACGTTGGGATGACGCCGCCGGAAGGCGACGGCCTGCTGCACGAACACGAGGAACTCCGCCTCGCGAGCGTTCAGATCCCAGTTGAACCACGTGATCTCGTTGTCCTGGGCGTAGGCGTTGTTGTTTCCCTTCTGTGTGTGGCTGAGTTCATCTCCCCCGAGCACCATCGGAGCGCCCTGGGAGAGGAGGAGCGTGCCCATGATGGCCCGCTTGAGTCGTTCGCGGTAGGCGAGGACGCTAGGGTCATCCGTGGGGCCCTCAATGCCGCCGTTCAGAGAGTAGTTGGGCTCGTGGCCGTCGCGGTTGTCCTCACCGTTGGCGAGGTTGTGCTTTCGTTCGTAGCTGACGAGGTCTTCCATCGTAAACCCGTCGTGGGCGGTCACGAAGTTGATGCTCGCGAAGGGTCGACGGCCGGAGCGCTCGTAGAGATCGGAGGAGCCCGCCACGCGGGTCGCGAAGTCCCCCTTGATCCCGCTATCGCCTCGCCAGAACTGGCGCACCGTGTCCCGGTAGCGGCCGTTCCACTCGGCCCACTGCCACGGAAACGAACCGACTTGATACCCTCCGGGTCCCACGTCCCATGGCTCTGCGATGAGCTTGACCTGGCTCAGCACCGGATCCTGCTGGACCACTTGCAGGAACGGGCCGAGCATGTCCACATCGTACAGTTCCCTCGCAAGTGCACTCGCGAGGTCGAAGCGGAAGCCGTCCACGTGCATGTCCAGCACCCAGTACCGGAGGCTGTCCATGATGAGCTGAAGGACGTACGAGTTGCCCGCATCGAGGGTGTTCCCCGTGCCGGTGTAGTCCATCAGGTAGCGAGCCGTCTCGGGATGCGTCTTGTAATACGCGAGGTTGTCCAGGCCACGCCACGACAGCGTCGGACCGAGGTGGTTGCCCTCGGCGGTGTGGTTGTAGACCACGTCCAGCAGGACCTCCAGCCCGGCGTCGTGGAGGGCGCGGACCATGATTTTGAAGTCCCGCACCGCGTCGATCCCTTTGCGGGTGGCGTAGCTGGATTCTGGGGCGAGGAAGGCGAGGGTGTTGTAGCCCCAGTAGTTCGAGAGGCCCATCTCCACCAGCCGCCGGTCTTGAAGCTTTGCGTGCACAGGCAGCAACTGTACCGTCGTGACCCCGAGGCTCTTGAGGTGATCGATGATCGGCTCGGTCGCGAGGCCGAGGTACGTGCCCCG
>JBCCPW010000428.1:0-3512 GCA_039024735.1 Bacteroidota bacterium | reverse complement strand
GCCGACTCCGCCCTCCACGGCACGACGGGCCAGCGCGTGAGCGGGCTCGTGCAGGTGACGCTCGCCGTGCCTCGCGCGGCGCCCTGGGACGACGCGCCACCTCCCATCCCCGTCTACCCGACCCTCCGCCTCGGTGATCGGGTGGCCGTGGCGGGGCCACTTCTCCCCGCGAGGACACGCCACAACCCCGCCGACTTCGACTATCACCAGTTCCTCGCCCATCGCGGCATCCACGCGACGCTCCGTGCCGAGGGGCCGACGGCCGTGGCCTTCCTCGCGCCCGCTCCACGACCGACCGAGCGGCTCGCCGGAGCGCTCCGTCTCCGGGTGGAGCGTGCACTCGGCGCGCATGTCCCCAGCAGCGAGGCCCGAGGCGTCCTCGCGGCCCTCCTCATCGCGGACCGTTCCGGGATCGACCCCGAGACGCGCGAGACGTTCGTGATTGCAGGGCTCGTGCACCTTCTCGCCGTGTCGGGGCTTCACGTTCTGTTGGTCGGGTTCGTGCTGTACGGGGTGCTGGGACCGCTGCTCGGCCGCCTCGGTGTCCCGAGGCGGGCAGCAGAGTGGGGGCGGAGTGGGTTCACCCTCGGATTGTTGTTCCTGTACGTCCTCGTGACAGGTGGCGCTGTGCCGGTCGTGCGCGCGTTCGTGATGGCGAGCATTGCGCTCGTGGGGCGGGCGCTCCAGAAGCCGGTGGACACGCTCAACGCCCTCGGCGTGGCGGCCCTCGTCCTGCTGCTCCGCCAGCCGACCGCGCTGTTCGAGGTCGGCTTCCAACTCTCGTTCTCCGCCGTCGCCGCGCTCGCCACGCTGACGCCGCTCGGGATGCTCGCCCTCCGACGTGTCGTTCCAGAACGCGTTCTAAGCCGAGGCGGCGTGAAAGGAACCGCCGAGATGACGCTCGCCTCGTTCGCGGCAACCCTCGGGACCGCGCCGGTTCTGCTGGTCCACTTCGGGCGTGTGCCGTTGGCAGGGCTCGTCCTCAATCTCGCTGCCATCCCGCTGACGGCTGCCTCCCTCGGCACGGGACTGCTGACGGTTCTGCTCGCGCCGCTTCCCGCCGTCGCCGACCGCCTCGGTGCGCTCGCGGACGTGTGGGCCCGTCTGCTCCTCTGCACCTCCGAGGCGGGAGCCGCCGGGATCGGCGGGCTCGCCGTGGAGCGGTTCGTCTCCGATCCTCTCCTGATCCTCGCGCTGACCGCTGCGCTCGGCGCGACGGCGCTGTGGCTTCGGCCTCGCGCGCGATGGCGATTGGCCTCCGCGTCCTTCGGCTGTCTCGTCCTCGCGGGATGGATAGGAATCGCCTCGGGACACAGCCGTCCTCACGTGGACGCGGTCTTTCTCGATGTTGGGCAAGGGGATGCGACGGTTCTTCAGTTGCCGAACGGACGTTCCGTTTTGGTCGATGCAGGTGTCCGAACCCCGGCGTGGGACAACGGGCAGACCGTTCTGAACCATCTGGAACGGTTCGGCATTCGCCGTCTCGATGCGGTCGTCGCGACCCACGCGGATGCGGACCACGCAGGGGGGCTCGCGACAGTCCTCGGCGGTGTGGACGTGGCGCGCCTGGTGCACAGCGGCGAGACACGCGTGAACGGTCCATGGGCCGAGGCGCTGCACGTCGCCGACTCGCTCGAGGTCGCGCAGCGTGTGGTGGCGGCCGGAGACACCCTCGCGCTGGATCCATCGGTGAGAATCCGCGTCCTCGCGCCCGGCCCCGAGGCCATCGCGACCGGCGATTCCAACGAGCGCTCCGTGGCACTCCTCGTCGAGTTCGGGACTACCACGTTTCTGCTGACCGGCGATGCCGAGGCGGTCTCCGAGGCGGAGATGGTGGCGCGCTACGGCCCGCTCCTCGCGGCTGACGTGGCGACCGTCGGCCATCACGGCTCGCGCACGTCCTCCACGCCGCCACTCGTGCAGGCGGCCAGCCGAGACAGCACGACCCGGTGGGCGGTCGTCTCCGTGGCCCGGCGCAACCGCCACGGCCTCCCCAACGAGGAACCCCTCGCGCGATGGACCGCCTCGGGCGCCCAGGTCCTCTCGACGGCCGATCACGGCGCCGTCTGGCTGCGATCCGACGGGCGCGAGGTCCGCCGGATGACCTGGAGGTAGCCGGGTGCGAAGACTCGTTCCGCCTCGGTACCGAGGCGGGCCTCGCGGCCCGATGCGAATCCCGTCTCCACACGGTCTCCCTCGTGACCGTGGAGGTCGCGTGGGCAGCACGGGAAGCGTACACGAAGGCCCCGCCCATCTTTTCGGAAGCGCTTCCGGTCCCTCTATATTGACGCACCCGCTCGGCCCAGGTGGTCCTCACCCGCCATCTCGTCCGAGCGGGCTCCGTTCCCTGCCCCCTCCACACCCTTTCCCTAATGGAGCACCCTCGCATCTGGATCGACGGCGACCTCGTCGCTCACGAGGACGCCACGGTCCACGTTCTGTCACACGCTCTCCACTACGGCTCGTCTGTCTTCGAAGGCATCCGCTGCTACAACACCGACCGCGGATCGGCTGTCTTCCGCCTCCGCGAGCACATGCGTCGCCTCGTGGACTCCGCCCGGATCCACCGGATGGAGATCCCTCACGACCTCGACGCCCTCTGCGCCGCCGTCGTGGAGACCATCGAGGACAGCGGGCTGGAGGCCTGCTACATCCGCCCGCTCACGTTCCGCGGTCATGGCCCGATGGGCGTCAATCCGCTGAACAACCCCGTTCGCACGGTCATCGCCGTGTGGGAGTGGGGGCAGTACCTCGGTCCCGAGGCGCTGGAGAGCGGCGTGGATGTCCAGGTAGCCTCGTGGCAGCGGCCCGCGCCCAACACCATTCCCGCGATGGCGAAGGCGGGCGGCAACTACATCGGCTCGTCCCTCATCAAGATGGACGCGATCAAGAGTGGGTTCGCGGAAGGCATCGCGCTGACGGTGGACGGCTACCTCTCGGAGGGCTCGGGCGAGAACCTCTTCATCATCCGCGACGGGGTGATCTACACGCCACCGGCCGCCTTCTCCATCCTGCCGGGCATCACGCGAGACAGCATCATCACGCTGGCCCGGGATCGGGGCTACGAGGTCCGCGAAGCCGCGATGCCACGCGAGGCGCTCTACATCGCCGACGAAGTCTTCTTCACGGGGACCGCCGCCGAGGTGACTCCGGTCCGCTCCATCGACCACCGTCCGGTCGGCGAGGGGCGCCGAGGACCGATCACGGCGGAACTGCAGGACGCGTTCTTCGACATCCTGCACAAGGGGAGCGACCCGTACGGCTGGCTCCGCTTCATCGGCAAGGACGCTGCCCACAATGGCATCGCCGACGCACACAGCGTCCATGCGGGAGGCGGCGGCGTCTCGGTCGAGACCGCCTAGCCGACCGTCTGGTTCTCTCAACCGCCGGGCACTCCACTGCGGGGTGCCCGGCGGTGTATCTGAGCGCACCGTTCATCCGTCGGAGCGGACTACCTTGCAGGCCCATCCCCCTACGCCTCGCATGCTCCGCCTTGGTCTCCTCCTCGCGCT
>JBCCPW010000427.1:0-3526 GCA_039024735.1 Bacteroidota bacterium | reverse complement strand
GCTCAAGCACGAGGCGAACGGCGCGATCATCCTCTCGGCGAGTCACAACCCCGCGCCGTGGAACGCGCTCAAGCTGCTTTCGCACACGAGCGAGTTCCTTTCGCCTGATGAGGGCACCGAGGTGCTCACCCTCGCGGAGCGCGGCGCCGAGGCGTTCACGGTCGCGCACGATGCCATCGGGAGCTACACGCAGGACGACCTGCTGCCGTACCACATCGAGCAGATCCTCGCGCTCGATCTCGTGGATGCGGAGACGATCCGCGCGAGGGGCTTTCGCGTGGTGGTGGACGGGATCAACTCGGTCGGGGCGTTCGCGCTGCCCCAGCTTCTCCGCGCGCTTGGCGTGGAGGACATCGAGGTGCTGAACGCCGAGGTGACGGGTCGCTTCGCGCACAACCCGGAGCCGCTGCCGCACAACCTGGTCGGAACCACGGAGCGTGTGCGCGAGACCGGCGCGGATCTCGGGATCGCGGTCGACCCCGACGCCGACCGGCTGGCCTTCGTGGAGGACGGCGGCCGGTTTTTCGGCGAGGAGCTGACGCAGGTGGTCGCAGCGGACTTCGTGCTGTCGAAGACGCCGGGGCCTGTGGCGACCAACCTGTCGTCGTCTCGCGCGATGGACGACGTGGCGGCCATGCACGGGCAGGCGAGCCATCGCGCGGCGGTGGGGGAGATCCACGTCGTGCGCGAGATGCAGCGGGTGGGCGCCATCGTCGGGGGCGAGGGCGCGGGTGGTGTCATCCTCCCGGCGCTCCACTACGGCCGCGACGCGCTCGTGGGGACCGCGCTCGTGCTCCAGTACCTCGCCGAGACGGGCCAGACCCTGAGCCAGATCCGGACGCGCTACCCGGTCTACCACATCGCGAAGCACAAGCTGCCACTGGACGGACTCGATGCGGATGCCCTCCTCGGTGATCTCGCGGCGCGATACGAATCTGCCGCCTCCGCTCGCGTCTCGACCGTGGACGGCGTGAAGGTGGACCTGGACGAGGGGTGGGTTCACGTCCGCAAGTCGAATACGGAGCCCATCGTCCGGGTCTACGCCGAGGCGGGCACCATCGAGGCGGCGGACGCGCTCGCGGAGCGCTTCAAGGCCGAGCTTCGCGGCGAGGTGGAGGCGTGATCGCGACGGCCTTCGCTTGTCTCGTGGTGTACGCCGCTGGGGCGCTCGCGGCCCCCGCTGCCGGGTGGGAGGGCATCCGGTTTGCCTTCTCAGCTCCCGCGCCGCCCGTGGCTCGGTCGCTCCTGATTTCCGCCATCGAGGCGCTCGTGGGCTTCGGCACGATGGGCGTTGCGGTGGCGCTCAGCGTGTGGACCCTTCGGGCCGACACCTACACGCTGGTCGCGGCCGGGGCGGTCGGGATCGGGTTCGGGATCGCTCGGTCGCTGCGGAGCGCGAAGAACGCGGCCACGCTGGAAGCGGCGGCTCGCAATGCGACCACCGAGGACACCGAGGCGCTGCAGGTCCGCCTCGGTGGGATCGTGCGGTCGGCGGTGATCGTCCGGGCGCTCGCGGCGACGACGGTGCCTCTCGCGACGGCACTCTGGCTCTGACCCCGCCCGCCTCGGTGCTGCCCCGATGCTGTGGAGGCACCGAGGTGGGTGTGCTGGGGGCGTCCGCGTCGGCTCAACCACCGGTTCGAGGAACACGATGAGCGCTGCCTGCATCCGGCGGTCCGGCGTTATCGGTCTGCGGTCGGTTGTCCGCCTCGGTGTTACGACATCTCTGTGGGTGCACCGAGGCAGGCGGGGTCAGAAGTTGACCCGCGTCACGCGCCCCTCGGGACCGACGAGCCAGGCCGTCCGTCCGACGGTCGCCAAGCCCCAGTGCGTCTCATCGCTGAGGAGCCGCCACGCGTTCCCACCATCGAGCGAGAGCGCCACGCCCCCGGGCCCGACGCCGAGGACCGCCTCGGTGTCTGGCACGAAGGCCGCTCCGTAAAGCGCGCCCGTGAACGGAAGCTGACCGCCCTCGCGCCACGTCTGGCCGCCGTCGGTGGTAACCGCCACTGCCCGGTCATACTCCGCCGGACGCCCGATGTCACCGCCTGCCGCGACGGCTTGCCCCGATGTCCCGATGGCGAGCGTGGCTGTCCCGGCGGCCTCTCCGCCTGCGAGCGGAAGGGTCATCGCGGTCCACGACGCTCCTCTGTCGGCCGACGTGAGGAGGCGGGGCGTCTCGGCGTTGCCAGTGCCGATCCACGCGGTGGCCTCCCCGTGAGCGGACACGCACGTCCCACTGGACGCGAAGGAGCCCTCGGCGTCCTGAGCGGGGGGAAGGTTGGCGTCGGGGACGAGGGTCCATGTGACCCCGCCGTCCATCGTGCGACGCACGCGGAAGCGGCCGTCCACGGCGTCTGAGAAGACAAACCCCACGCGGTCGTCCCAGAAATCGAGGCAATCGTAAAAGGCGTCGGGCTCGTCGTTGACCCACGTTTGTGCCCACGTGGAGCCACCGTCAGTGGTGCGGTAGATCCGCGAGTCGGCCCCGTTGCCGATGGAGAGCACGAGGGCATCGCGCTCGCTCCACGCGTGCACGTCGCGGAACTGGAGCGAGTCGGCGCCGGGGACGGTCATCGCGGTCCACGAGTCGCCCCCATCGGTGGTCCTCACGACGGTCCCATTTGTGCCCGAGAGCCAGACCACGTTCTCGGTAACGGCATAGGCAGAGATCAGCAGAGCATCCGTGCCCGAGGTCTGGGCAATCGAGACCGGCTCCCCGAGCGGAGCGGGCTGGGAGCCGGTGCAGCCCGCAAGGGCGACGAGGAGCGTGGCAGTGCCGAGGAAGAGGCGCATGGGACCGGGGGACAGGCAGAGCTACGATACGGTCAACCGCTACGAGCCGCATGGAGTGAACGCCTGGGTTGAGACACGCGGTTCAGATGACACCCTCGGTCATCACGGCCTGAATCGTCGCTCATTCACCCCTGCCATCGTGCTTCTCAACCTGACCCAAAGATGAACCCGCCTCGGTACCGCGGCGGAGGCACGCCGTCCGGCCTTCCGGTGTGAACCAGAACCGCCTCTCCTCGGCTGTAGGGACCGAGAAGGGGCGGTAGGGAGTGGAGATGCCGGGAGTCGATAAATCAGCGGCACATCTCCCAATCGCCGCGATACGAGCGCCTTTCGCCCGCTGTCATCATTTCGGGTCCGCCGTTGGGTCCGACTTTCTTCGATTTCTGGCCCCTTCAGCCATGACCCCTCCACACACCCGCTACTCCATCGAGGCCACGGACCCCGAGACGGGCGAGACGCTACGCCTCTCTGTCTCGTGCACGAAGCCGGCGGACGCGAAGCTCGTGGACGCGCTCAAGGCTCTCGCCATCGCCGCCGCAAAAGCCATCCGAGACGGCGCGATTGAAGACGAGTCGATCTACGCCGACGAAGAGCCGGTCACCGAGGCGGACCCGTACGCGAGAGGCCGGGACGATTTCGACCTACACGGGAAGTGGTCCATGGACAACCCGTACCCAACCGGGAGCGCTGCGCACGAGGACTGGCTGAGGGGCTGGAATCACGCGCTCTC
>JBCCPW010000426.1:0-3527 GCA_039024735.1 Bacteroidota bacterium | reverse complement strand
TGGAGCCCCGACGGGGAGCGCCTCGTCGTCGCCGCCCGCCGGAGCGGGAGCCACGCCGACCTGTTCCTCGTGGAGCCCACCGGGGAGACCCGGCAACTCACCGATGGCCCCGGCGACGAGTTGGCCCCCTCGTGGAGTCGCGATGGCGAGTGGATCTACTTCGCCTCTCCACGCGATCCCGACGGCGCGTGGCAGATCTACCGGATGCCCACCGCAGGGGGCGACGCCCAGGCCATCACCCGCTACGGCGGCGTCGCCGCGATGGAAGCGCTGGATGGTAGCCTGCTCATCGTCCGCCCGGACGATGCGGGGCTGTGGCGGCTCCCCCTCGGTGCCGATGGCCTCCCGCGAGACACCGACGTGACCCGCCTTCGCGTCAACCTCGCCCCGGCCGACTGGGCCAACTGGATCGTGGACGGTGCCTGGGTCTACGCCCTGGAGCGCCGCGTGGACGGCACCGCCGCCATCGTGCGCGTGGAGACGGGCCGCAACGAGCGCGAGGAGATCGCCTCCCTCGGCGACATCCCGGACCAGCCGGGCCTGGGCGTCCTCCCCGGCGGCGAGCGCGTCTTCCTGACCCAGATCGAGCGGGGCGACAGCGACATCGCGTACGTGCCGGACTTCCGGTAGCTCCGCCTCGGTGCGCCACCGAGGCGGGGTCAGCGCGTCACCTGCGCGAGGGTCCGCTCCACCTGGGCGTCGTGATGGCGGTGGTGCGCGAGGAGGAACGCGAGGGCGTCCGGCAAGAGGAACGGCCCCATGAGCGGATGCCGGAACGCGACGGCCGCCGGGTCCGCCTCGGGGAGCCGACGGGACCAGTCGGCGCGGCGCTCGGCCCACGCCTCGCGGACGGCCCCGTAGTCCGGCGCCTCCGACGGCATCACGCCCTGCGCGCCGGGCGGAGCGGGAATGCGGAGGGGCAGACCGAGCACGCCGCGCAGTATCCGGCACCGGGCGCCGCTCGTCGCGCGGACGACGGCTCCGGCCATCGGCGCACCGAGGCGGAGGCCTGCATCGATCCGCGCGAGGTGCTCCACGATCTGCGCGAGGCTCCAGCCGCCACCGGGCGGGTGAGCCGCGACCGCCTCGGTAGACAGACCATCGAGGCGGGCGATAAGCGCGCGGCGGTGCGCCTCCAGCGCGTGCAGGGTCTCGTGCGGCGTCATCGCGCCCGGTGGTCGGCGAGGACCCACACGACCGTCGCGCAGACGGCGAGCGCGCCGTTCTTGAAGACGCCCGTCAGCGGGGCGAGGAGCGTCGCGGGATCGGTCCAGACCACGCCCGCCGTGATGAGCGCCATCGCGCCCGTGGTCACCGCCACGGCCAGCCGCTCGCGCCAGCCGATCAGGAGCACGAGGCCCGCCGCGACCTCCAGCCAGCCGATGGCCTGCAGCGTCCACACCGGCGAGACGACCCAGAGCCCCGAGTCCGCCACGATGGCGAGTTCCGTCGGCTCGTGGAGCCACAGCTTGAGCACTGCGCCCTCCACCAGCCAGACCGTCGCGAGGGCCAGCCGCGCCGCGACCCGGAGCCGCACGAGCGATTCGGCGGAAGGCGCAGACGAGGCAGAAAGGGCAGCCATCGCAAACTTTCAGTCGGGAGTGAAAATCAACGGCTGGGCTCTCGGAAGGTTGCAGGGCCCGCCCCCGCCTCGGCACCGAGGCGGGGAGCCTCGCGCGCCGTCCGCGCGTGCCACCGCTCGGTCTCGCTTCTCGTCATGCACGTCCTCGTCACCGGCGCCACGGGCTACGTCGGCTCGCACCTCCTCCCCGAACTCCTCTCGCGAGGGCACACCGTCCGCGCGCTGACCCGCTCCCCGGCGCCCGCCCTCAATGCGATGGACGGAGTCGAGACGGTTCGAGGCGACGTGACCGATCCCGCCCGCCTCGGTGGCGCGATGGATGGCGTGGACGCCGTCGTCCACCTCGTCGGCATCATCGACGAGAGACCCTCGAAGGGCGTCACCTTCCAGCGGATCCACGTGGACGGGACGCGACACGTAGCACAGGCCGCGCGGGAGGCGGGCATCTCGCGGTTCGTCCACATGAGCGCCAACGGCGCCCGGACGGACGGCGTGAGCGCGTACCAGACCACGAAGTGGCGTGCCGAGGAGATCGTCCGAGGCCTCGGATTCGAGCACCTCCTCATCTTCCGCCCTTCCACCCTGTTCGGCGACCCCGGCCCCGACCACCCCGAGTTCGCGAAGCGGCTCTGGGAGACCCTCGTGCGGCCGTTCCCCGTGCTGCCCGTCTTCGGCGACGGCCAATACGAACTCCAGCCCATCCACGTGCAGGCATGCGCCGCCGCGATGGCCGAGGCCGTCACCCGCGAAGCGTCCGGCGGGCAGAGCTACTGCGTGGCCGGGCCGGAGCGGATCCCGTATCGCGAGGTGCTGCGGCGCATCGCCCGAGGCGGGGGCATCGAGCCCAAACCGACGGCGCCGGTGCCCATCTTCGCCGCCCGCCTCGGTGTCAACACGCTCGGGAAGGCGGGCCTTCTGCCCATCTCGCCCGCCCAGTTCGAGATGCTGATCGAGGGCAACACGTGCGATCCGTCTGCCTTCTTCGCGGACTTCGGCGTGGAGACGCCCCGGTTCGACGCCGAGGGGCTGGGCTACCTGGCGCGGTACTGAGCCCGCCTCGGTGGCTCTGTCTTCAATCTCACCGAGGCGGGGTGGCTACGACGGGTACCCGTTCTGCCGGTTCACCGCACGCACCTGCCCGCCGAGCGTGAACAGGTCAATGAGTTGGCCGATACCGAGCAGCCCACCCGTGAACAGCCACAGCAGGCCCGTGCCAATCTTGCCGATGTAGAGCCGGTGCAGGCCGCAGAGGCCCACGAGGCACGCGACCCAGAAGAGGTAGGCGATCCCTTTGTCTTTCATGTTCGGAGCGAGGAGACCGGAGACCTACGAGCCCGTTCCGCACGCGTTGCGTCCCTCCCGTGATGCCACCACCGAGGCGGGAGCGGCTACGCCTCCGCGCGCCGGGCGATCTGGTCCTGCTTCGGCGTCATCCCCACCTGCCGACGGTAGACCCGGATGAAGTGGCTCACGGAGCCAAACCCGACCGACGCCGCCACGTCGGTCACGCTCCGGGTCGGGTTGCCGAGTAGGTCCCGCGCCCGCTCCACGCGGAGCCGCGTGAGGTATGCTCCGGGCGTGATCCCGAACTCGTTGCGGAACGCCCGATAGAAGGTCGGCTCCGACATGCAGGCCGCCGCCGCGAGGTCCGAGACCTTCAGGTCTTCGTGCAGCCGTCGCTTGGCCGCCTCGGCCGCTGCCGCGAGACCGTTCCGCGTCGCGCGACGGGCGCTTTCCTCTAGAAGCAACCGCCGGGCTTCCACACGGAGCATCCGCACCACCAACTCCTGCACGCCGAGGTCGATGAGCAGGTCCTTGTCGGGGGCGTCCTCCACGAACAGCCCGACGAGCTGGCGGACCGTGTGCTCGATGCCGGGCGTGTTCATGAAGTGGCACACCGCGTCGTCGTCGTAGCGCCAATCGCCGGAGCCCGTGCTCCGGGGGG
>JBCCPW010000425.1:0-3539 GCA_039024735.1 Bacteroidota bacterium | reverse complement strand
TCGGGAGGGAGGTCGGGCAGGATGAGCCCGTCCACGCCCGCAGACACAGCATCGCGGCAGAAGTTGCCCGCGCCGTAGCGCAGCACCGGGTTGGTGTAGCCCATCAGCAGCAGCGGCGTCTCGCTCTCCGCGCGGAAGGCCCGCGCCGTCTCGAAGGCGTCGGCCATCGTGACGCCGTGCGACAGCGCGCGCTCAGAGGCCTCCTGGATGGGCAGCCCCTCGGCGAGCGGGTCGCTGAAGGGCATGCCGAGTTCGATGAAGTCAGCCCCGGCGGCGTCCACGGCCCGCAGGATGGGGAGCGTGGCGGTGGGGTCGGGGAAGCCGTTGGTGAGGAACAGCCCCATGGCCTTCTCGCCGCGATCGGTGGTGGCGGCGAGAGCGTCGCGAAGGCGGTCTGTGGGTCGTGGGTCGTGGGTCACGGGTCGCAGGTCGAAGGACAGGGGGCGAACCTACGATGGCCAGGACGGGACGTCAGCGAAGGTGGTGTGCGAAAGGACCGAGCGGTGGCCGCCGAACGTGGAGCACATCGTTGGGCAGTTTGGATAACATATGTGTTTATATCGCTGGAAAAATTATGCCTAGGCGATTCCTATTGTCTGCGGGTGATCGGTACTATGCGCCGCCTCGTTAACGGCGCACTCCCAGAGTGGGTAGGCCCCGTTGCGACCTACATCCCACGACCATGGCCACCCACGCTCGCCTTGCCTCCCTTCTCTCCCTCCTCGTTTTACTCGCGGTCGATCCGGTCGCCGTTGCCCAGCAGCCCGTCGGGCAGGGGAGCTACGCCACCACCCAGCCGGGCGGCACGGTGGGACCGCAGGACTTTGAGGGTCGCAACGTCTTCCCGCTCGTCGCCGACGGGTTCGACCAGCCGATCCAGACGAACGATTTCTGGAGCAGCCTGCTGTACCCGTTTTTCGGCAATACCCACTCGGGGAGGCTCTATGCCCACCCGCTCTACGCGCAGGCGTTCAATGGGGGCTTGCAGATGGGCTACGAGACCAACGCAGTCCTTGCCGCCGACGATTATTTCTTCCCGTGGAGCCTCCAACTCACCGTTGGGCTGGAGGGGCTGGACGCGGCGGAGACGACCGTCCTAGCCTACGGCGACTGGACCGTGACCGCCCAATGGGACGACGGTACCAACACCCTGGAGGCGACACTCGGACACGGACTGCCGTTCGTCTTTTTCGAGCGCACGGGCGGCGATGCACGCATCGCCTTCGAAAGCACGCCTACCGTATGGCTGGATGAGAGCAACGTACTTGGCGTCACCATAGACGGCCGCCACTACGGCATCTTCGGCCCAACCGGATCCGACTGGGAGGGGACCAGCGTCCTCACGTCTGACCTGAACGGCGCCGACTACTTCTCCATTGCGCTCCTGCCCGACGCAACGCCGGATACATTCGCCCGCTTCCGCGCCCGCGCCTATGCCTTTGTCATCGGCAGCCGCGTCGACTGGGCCTACAACGAGGCCACCGCGCGCCTACAGACGACCTACACCTACGAGACGGCCCTCAAGGAGAGCGGAGCGGGGCAACTCGATGAGACGCTCAGCGCGCTCTACCGCCACCAGTGGCTCCACACCGAGACGCCAACCACCGGCCTCACCTACGCGTCGCCGCGCGGCACGATGCGGCTGCTCGAAGGCAACACGTTTGTGACCGACCTCCCGTTTGACGGGGTCTTGCCCTCGCTGCCCGACCGTGGGGCTTATGACCGAGCCGTGCTGGAAGGCTTCGTCGAGCAGGCAGCCAGGGAGCCGGTACCTATCAACGACACCTACTTCAATGGGAAGGCCATGGGTCGCTTGGCCCGCCTCGTCCACATCGCCGACCAACTCGGCTTGGACTCGCAGCGGGCTATCCTTATCGCCAAGATCAGGCGACGGCTTGAAGACTGGTTCACAGCGGGCGGGGTGCAGCAGTATTTCTACAACGCGACGTGGGACGTGCTCACGGGCTACCCGGCCAGCTTCGGGTCGGACACGCAGATCAACGACCACCACTTCCACTGGGGCTACACGATTATGGCTGCCGCGACGGTCGCGCAGTATGACCCCGAGTGGGCCTTGCCGCAGAATTGGGGCGGGATGGTCAATCTGATCATCCGCGACGCCGCCAACTGGGACCGCGACGATACGCAGTTCCCGTTCCTACGCTCGTTCGACGCCTACGCGGGGCACGGCTGGGCATCCGGCCACGGCGACTTCCTCGACGGCAACAACCAGGAGTCCAGTTCGGAGTCGATGCAGTTTGCCGCCGCGACGGTGCTCTGGGGCGCGCTGACGGGCCAGCAGGACATCCGCGACCTCGGCATCTATCTCTACGCCACCGAGGCGTCGGCCATCGAGGAGTACTGGTTCGATGTAAACGACGCCGTCTTCCCCGAAGCGTATTCCCGCGTCGCGCTCGGCATCGTGTGGGGCGGCAAGGGCGCGCACGCGACGTTCTTTGGCACCGAGCCGGAGTTCATCCACGGCATCAACATCCTGCCGCTCACCGGCGGCTCGCTCTACCTCGGCCGCCACCCCGACTTCGTCACGCGCAACTACGACGCCGTCGTGGCCTCGCGTGGGAGCCAGCCCGTGATCTGGAAGGACATTCTGTGGAACTACCTGGCCTTCAGCGAGCCCGACCGCGCGCTCGACTTCTACCTCGCTGATCCGAACTATGAGCCGGAGGGCGGCGAGTCCCGCGCGCACACCCTGCACTGGCTCTACAACCTCGACGCAATGGGCCGCGTCGACACCACCGTCACCGCCGACGCGCCCACCGCCGCCGTCTTCCGCGACGACGAGGGCGTGTGCACCTACGTCGCCTTCAACGCGGGGGACGCGACGGCGACCGTCACCTTCTCGGACGGCTTCGCTCTCAGCGTCCCCGCTCGTACGCTCGCGTCTCGGCTCAGTACCGACGTTGCCACGGAGGACCCCGCCGCCATTCCGGAGCGGTTCGCAGTGTTGCCCAACGCCCCCAACCCGTTCGCTGCGCGCACGACGATTCGGTACACGCTCCCCGAGCCGAGCGCCGTGACGCTGCGTGTGTACGACCTCCTCGGTCGCATGGTCTACGAGAGGACACGGGCAGTCACCCAAGCGGGCACCTACGCCGTCGAGATCGGTGCGCGCGGCTGGCCCAGCGGCGTCTACGTCGCGCAGGTCGTGGCGGAGCGCGAACAGCAGACGATCCGGATGACGCTGGTGCGGTGAGGGACTTCTTCCCTAGATCTCGCTGAGGGTCTGCCGGAGGGCATCGGCACGTTTGGCTCCGAGCCGGGCGTGGAGGTCGGCCTCCCAGGCGCGGAGGTGGGCCCGAGTCTGGTCGAGCACTGCGCGTCCCTCGGATGTGAGCGCGGCCCGTGTCACGCGGCGGTCCGAGGCGTCGGGTTCGCGTCGCACCCACCCCTCGGCTTCCAGGAAGTCCATCTGCTTCGTGACGTTGCTACGCCCGCAGGACAGAAGTGCGGCGAGTTCGCTGAGCGGACGGGGCTGTTCCGAAAGAGCGTGCAGCAGCCCCGCCCGCAGGAGCGTGAGC
>JBCCPW010000424.1:0-3543 GCA_039024735.1 Bacteroidota bacterium | reverse complement strand
CGCAGTGACCAGGCCGGAGGCCGATGCGGGCTCTGGGGCCTCCGGGACCGCCTCGGTGGGGGCTTCCGGGGGTGCCTCCGGAGGATCGATCGGCACCGACGATCCATCGTTCGACGGCGTCGGGATCTGGAAGGGGGGCGCCGAGGCGAGAGGAGAGGGTTCGTAGGGCGCCGCGGGCGAGGGCTCCGGTGGGGGGACCGAGGCGGGGGCCATCGGACCGGCCGTGGGAGCGAACGGCGCCGCAGGCGTCTCGGGCACCGAGGCGGGCTCCGCAGCGGGAGGCATCGCCGCGTCCATCGAGGCCTCAGGCACGGCGGGCTGCGGCTCGGGCGCTGCGGGACGCTCAATCGCGGGAGGCGCAGGGGTGGGCTCGGGTCGGGAGGGCGCCGGATCGAACGCCGCCGCCTCGGGAGCCGAGGGGTACTGCACGCGCGGCTCGAACGCGATGCCGTCGGTTGAGAGGCGCGCGGTGCCGTCCACGCGGCCCTGCACCGTCTCCACGAGGCGACGCGAGGGCTCGTTCGCGGGTTCACCGAGGCCGACCACGAGGGAGGCACCGGACAGCGCGGCTCGAAGGCTGTCGAAGGCGGCCCCGAACGCATCGAAGGTGGGGAACTGCACGAGCGGCGTCAGGTCCTCGATCACCACACGGTCGGTGCTGGAGGACGCCGCGAGGCCCGCGAGGTCTCGGTACGCCGACTCCAGTCCGGCGACTCCCTTCGCAGCGAGGTCCTTCGCGGACGGAATCCGGAGCACCCGGAGGCGACCCGACCCGTGAAGAGCGGCGAGGTCGAACCCCTCGGATTGCGCGGTCGCGTTGAGCGCGTCCGCCGCCCGAGGCGAGAAGAGGAGGCAGGTCTGTCCTGCGGCGATCGCGGCGCGAGCGGACCGGAGGGCAAGGGCCGTCCGGCCTGCGCGTGCGCGGCCGACGAGAAGCAGGGACGTGCCGGGGCGGAGCCCTCCCCACACCTGATCCACGGCGTCGAGGCCTGAGCCGATGGGAGCGGAAGAGTCGGGGGTCATGCGAGGGAGAGGTGTCTCGGCAGGAGCGAGGCTCAAAGGACGTGCCATCTGCCGGATGGTGTGGTTCTCGGCCCGAGAACGCCTCGCGCGCGTAGACTCGGAACGCGAGGGGAAAAGCTGCAATGCCCTCGCGGGATGGAACCCCAGGCCGACATGGCGCCCGTTGGCACGCGTCTGGGCGTCCGGAGAGGGCGGAATCAGGTGCTCCGAGGCCAGCCGTCTCGGGTGTGGAGTTGAACGGTCCCCTCACCCCTGAGAAACGTCAGGAGGTCCTCGCCGACGAACGGGCGGCGCCAGCCGCGCAGAACGGGATGGTCCGCCGGGTCCGCCTCGGTGCCCGCGTGGACGAGAGCCGTAAGGTGTGCCTTGGTGGCGACGAGCTGCGGGTCCACATCGCCGAGGGTGCACTGCCCAGCGACGAGCCCCTGGAGAACGTTGAGCTGCGCCTGCCGCCGGTCCTCTTCGGGTCCCGGACGGCCTCGACGTGCGCGCGGCTCTGGGTCTGCTGCCTCGCCGTCTCGAACAGCCGCGAGGAGACCGTCCGCGTAGCGCTTGGCCTGCCGACCCGTGAGCACGCGGCCCAGGTCCTGCTCCGAGCGAGGGCGGCGCGTGGCGATCTCGACGAGCGCATCGTCCGGCAGGACCATCCGGCGAGTGCGATCGAGGCGGCGGGCCTCCCGCTCGCGCCACGCCGCGACATGCCGGAGGACGGCGCGTTCCTGCGGTCCCAGCTTCCCGATGCCGCGCGACTTCACGCGGTCCACGGCGTCCACCGGGTCCGCCTCGGTGTAGTCGGCAGGGTCCTCGTAGCGGTCCATCTCCTCATCGATCCACCCGAGGCGGTCCCGGGCGTCGGCCTCGTCCACGAGTTTGTCGCGGACGTCCAGCAGGTACCGCACATCGTCCTCGGCGTAGGGAATCTGTCGATCCGAGAGCGGCCGTTGGAGCCAGTTGGTGCGCGTCGCGCCCTTCTCCAGGCGGACCCCGGTGACCCACTCCACGAGGTCTTGCAGCGAAGCGGTCGCGGTCTGCCCGACGAGGCCCGCTGCGCGCTGCGTGTCGAAGACGTTCTGCGGCAAAGCGCCCGTCGCGCGATGGAGAATCTGGAGGTCTTGAAGCGCGTCGTGGAGAACCACCTCGGTGTCGGGATCGGCGAGGAGACTCGCGAGCGGCGCGAGGTCGTCGCCGGTCAGCGCGAGGGTGTCGATGAGGTGGACATCGTCCGGCCCGAGGCCGACCTGGACGACTCCGAGCGCCGGGTAGTACGTCCGTTCCCAGACAAACTCCGTGTCGATCGCTACGGCGACCTGCTGGCGGGCGCGGTCGCAGAGGGCGGCGAGGTCGTCGCGGGACGTGATCATGCGGGACGTGTAGGCGGGTGGGGAGTCTACGCGATCTCCTCCCTCGCGATCCACCGACCCGTTCCGCCTCGGTACCGAGGCGGACACGCACAGCGAGCTATCGCGCTCGCTTGATCGTGCAGCCGAACGGCGTCGTGACCTCGATCTCGACGGCCTGGCCCGCGAGGTGTTGCTCGACGGCCTGCTGGAGGTACGCGATGGTGACCCGCGCAGCGTCGCCGGGGCTGTCGTCCACGGCGCCAGAGTAGAGGAGCCCGTCGCCAAAGAGGTAGGCCTGAGGGGTCTGGCTCGCGCCGAAAGCGTCGGCGAGGCGCGCGGACGGGTCCATCAGCAGCGGGGCGCCGACGGTGGCGGCGGACTCGGCGAGGGCCTCGGGGGTGTCACCCGCGCTCCGGCCGGGGTCGTTGCTCGCCACGAGCGCCACGCCGATCCCGTTGGCCCGTGCGGTCTCCACGATGGCACCGAGGCGGGCCTCGTACCGCGTGGTCCACGGGCAGGCGGCGCTCCAGAACACGACGACGAGCCCGCCCTCGTCTGCGATCGCGCCGAGGCTGGACGAGCCGCCATCTGCGGTGTCGAAGCTCTCGCCTGCGAGGGGCATCGCGGCGCCGGGCGCGAGGGCGTCCTGGGCACTCGCGAGAGCGGGAAGGGCGAGGAGGGCGAAGGCGAGAACGAACCGCATCAGAGCTGGGTGGTGGCGTCGATGGAGCCGTCGCGGACGCCCGCGACGAGGTCTTCGAGTTGGTCCTTGGAGATCATCTGCTGGTGACCGCCGCGCACGATGCCGTCGGCGTCCAGGATGAGGGTGGTGGGGAGGCTGATGCCCCAGCGGGGGTCGAACTGGCCGGCGAGCATCGTGTTGCCGACCGAGATGAACGAGCGCTCCGTGAGGCCCTGCTCGTCCAGGAACGTGCGGACCAGCGGCAGCACCTCCTCGTCGTCCACGGAGACAAACCGAACCTCGACGCCCGTGCCCTCCATCTCGGCGTCGTACGCCATCAGTTCGGGAAACTCGATGCGGCACGGACCGCACCACGTCGCCCAGAAGTTGACGACGGTGATCTCGTTGCCCTCCGTCAGGATCTCGTCCACGAGCGCCTCGGCGTCCGCGACTTCGATGAGGGGCGAGTTGCCCTCGGGGATCTCGGTGCCGGTGTCG
>JBCCPW010000423.1:0-3544 GCA_039024735.1 Bacteroidota bacterium | reverse complement strand
CTCCGCTAACGCAGGATGCCTAACCCGCCGCTGGTGTTAGGCGGAAGCCAAGGGCCTGGCGGCGATTTCAGTCGGTTCGGGACGGTCGGGCAGGGGGAGATGCACCGAGGCGGTGAGCAGACGTGACCGCTCGCTCCTGTCCACCGAGGCGGGCTGGACACAACGATAACCGCGTCATCCCGGTCGGTCGCGAGCCATGCTGCGCGGATGTCACATCCGCGAGGGGATCGTTCGTCTCAGCACGTGAGCGACGAAACACTCCCCCCGCCTCGGTACCGAGGCGGAGGGAGAGAGCAGCTACTCCTCGTCGTTGCGCGAGAAGAGCTGCGGGTCCACGTCAGCGGACGAGAGGGCGACCTCGAAGCGCCGAGGGCGCGAGGCGTACACGGCGAGACCGAGGGCGACCGGGAGGGCTGCGAGGGTGGCGGTGAGGGTGCGTCGGAACGTCATGGGTTCAGGGGGGAATGCTGCATCGCGTCAATCAACGTCGCGGTGCGGCGTGGGTTGCCCTGCGCACGGTGAACACGGCGCGAACCGGTAACCGACCCCCTCCGCCTCGGGTACGTCCACACCACCCACCGAGGCGGAATGCCTCGCGAGACATGCCTGGCCCTACGATCCGAAGCTTCGAGTCCCCCGCAGACGGTCACCGCCCCCGCGTCGTCGTCGTCGGCACCGGCCACGGCGGGATGGAGTGCGTGAAGGCCCTGAAAGGGGAGGCGGTGGACGTGCTGATGGTGGATCGGAACAACTATCACAAGTTTCAGCCGCTGCTCTATCAAGTCGCCACGGCCGGGCTCGACTCCGACGATATCACGCAGTCGGCCCGCCATCTGTACTCTCGCCAGGGCAACGCGGACGTGCGGATGGGAACCGTCGTGGATGTGGACCTCGACCGGCGCGAACTGGTGATGGAGCCCGGTCCGCCGGTCCCGTACGACTGGCTCGTGCTGGCCCCCGGAGCGAGCACGGCATACTACGGTGTGGAGGGCGCCCAGCGATACGGCTTCCCGCTCAAGAACGTCCCGGACGCCGTCGCGCTGCGGTCGCACATTCTGCGCCAGTTCGAGGCGGCCAACCGCGATCCGTCGCTCATCGAGGCGGGCGCGCTCCGGTTCGTCGTGGTGGGGGGCGGCGCGACGGGCGTCGAGACGGCCGGTGCGTTGACCGAACTCTTCCGCGTGCTCGACCGCGACTTCCCCGGCCTCGATGTCGGCCGAGACGCCGAGGTGATCCTCCTCGACGGCGGCGACGCGCTCATGCAGGGCTACAAGCCGAACCTCCAGGCGTACACGAAGCAGGCGCTGGAGCGGCGTGGCGTGGACGTTCGGCTGGGCCAGCAGGTGGAGGCCGTTTCGCGCGAGGGCGTCCGCCTCGGTGACGGCACCGAGGTGGAAGCGGGTACGGTGGTGTGGACCGCGGGCGTCCGCGCAAACCCGGTGGTGGAAACGCTCGGAACCGAGACGACGAGCGGCAGCCGGGCCGTCGTGGACGAGGCGCTTCGCGTGCCGGGGCACCCCGAGGTGTTCGTCGTGGGCGACGCGGCTGGTGCTCGCGACCCGGGTGGCGAGTTGTATCCGCAGGTGGCGCAGGTCGCCATTCAGCAGGGGACGCATGCCGCCGCCGAGATCCGCCGTGCGATCCGAGGGCTGGAGCCGCGTCCGTTTCACTACACAGACCTCGGGATGATGGCGACCATCGGCCGGAACGCCGCCATCGTGCAACTCCCCAGCGGGTTCACGATGAAGGGGTTCATCGCGTGGCTGGGGTGGGCGGTTCTGCACGTCGTGAAGCTGGCGGGCTTCCGCAACCAGCTATCCGTTCTGCTCAACTGGGCGTACAGCTACTTCACGTACGACCGCGGCCCCCGTCTCATCCTCGCCGCGAGGCCGGAGCACGACGATCTCGTCCTTCGGCAGAACGTGGCCATCGAACCGGAGCGCGAGGATCCAGCGGACGCGTCATCTGATCCCGTGCTCTCGACGGCCTCCGAGGCGGGGTGACGGGAGAAATCACATCGGCGGGTGAGGGCTACACGGCCCGAGTTCGGTACCGTACGGTGCACCCACCCTCACTCCCATGACCCGATTCCTCTCGTTCCCCCTCGCATTGCTCCTCGCGCTCGTCCTCCCGCTCTCCGCATGTGGCGGCGGAGACGACACGTCCTCGGACGAGGTGGAGGAGACCGGCGCTCCGTCCACGGCCTTCGGCCAGGCCATGCAAGGCGTGGAAGCCCTCCAAGAGATCGCTGAGCAAGCCGAGGAGATCCAGAACACGCAGCCTGCAGAGCCTCTCAACCACCGCGTCTTGTTGGAGACGCTCCCTGAGGAGGCCGCCGGGATGCCTCGCACCGAGACCACGGGCGAGTCCACCAACATGGGCGGCGCGTTCGCCATCTCCACCCGCGAGGCGACCTACGCCGACAGCACGGGCGACAGCCGCATCACCATCGAGGTGACCGATCTCGGCGCGCTCCCGTCCGCCGCGATGTTCGGCGTGGGCTGGGCGATGGTGGACATGGACAAAGAGACCTCCAGCGGCTACGAGCGGACCATCACGTACCAGGGCCATCGGGGCTACCGCGAGTACGACAACGACCGCCGCCGGGGCGAACTGAGCGCGCTCATCGAGGGGCGCTACCTCGTCAAGGTCACCGGCAGTGACATCGAGGACGACCAACTCGAAGCCAGTCTCCAGGCCGTCGACACGCGGCGTCTCGCCAGCATGAAGGACGAAGGCCGCCCGACCAGCTAACGCCGGTGTTCACTCCGCCTCGGTGGTGTCGCGGCATCACCGAGGCGGGGAGGGTCAGGCCCGGACCGAGGGGGAGTAGACGGTGTCGTGAGCCTGCGCCGGGTCGCGCTCGGGGTAGTCGGTCATGAAGTGGAGGCCCCGGCTCTCCGTTCGTTGCTGCGCGCAGCCCACCACGAGGTGCGCGATGGCCGCGAGGTTGCGAAGCTCGCAGAGTTCGCTGTTGAGCGTCGTGCGCTGGTAGAACTCCTCCGTCTCGTGGTAGATCAGGTCGATCCGGCGGGCGGCGCGCTCTAGCCGATGCGTGCTCCGCACGATCCCGACGTAGTTCTGCATCACGGTCCGGAGTTCCTGGCGGTTGTGGCGCACCTGGATCCACTCCGTCGCGTTTTCCGCGCCGGTCTCGTCCCAGTCCGGGAGGGCGTCCTCGTGCGTGTGGGCCTTGGCGTAGGCCATCGCAGGCTCCAGCGCGCGCGACGAGTAGATCAGAGCTTCGAGCAGGGAGTTGGACGCGAGGCGGTTCGCGCCGTGGAGCCCGGAGCACGTCACCTCGCCACACGCGAAGAGGCCCCCGATGCTCGTCCGGCCCTCCAGGTCCACCACGACGCCACCGCAGGTGTAGTGCGCCGCCGGGACGACCGGGATCGGATCCGTCGTCATGTCGATCCCGTGGGTGAGCAGCGTCTCCTGGATGTTGGGGAAGTGCGCGAGGATGGCGCTCGCGGGCTTGTGGCTGATGTCCAGCCAGACGTGGGGCTCGCCGCGCTTCTTCATCTGGTCGTCGATGGCGCGG
>JBCCPW010000422.1:0-3554 GCA_039024735.1 Bacteroidota bacterium | reverse complement strand
CATACAGGCTCGGCTCTCGTCGAGATCTACCAGAACTGCAACATCTTCAACGACGGCGCCTTCTTCGACTTCACCGAGAAGGCCACCAAGCCGGAGCGTGCCGTGTTCGTGGAGCACGGCCAGCCGCTCCTCTTCGCGAAGGGCACCAAGGGGCTCCGCCTCGATGGCCTTCGCCTTCGCGTCGTGGACCTCGCCGCGGACGACCTCGGCGCAGACGACTGCCTCACGTACGACGCAACGGACAAGGCCCTCGCAGCGCTCGTCGCGCAGCAGACCTTCTGGGACGCCGAGATGCCGCGTCCCTTCGGCGTGCTCTACCGCGAAGACCGGCCGACGTACGACGCACTGCTCAACGAGCAGATCGAACAGGTCGTGGAGCAGAAAGGCGCGGGTTCGCTGCAAGATCTCCTGAACGCGGGTCAGACCTGGACCATCGAGGCGTGAGTTGTCCGCCTCGGTGTGTCCATGGAAGGCACCGAGGCGGGAAGTCTGAGGGCGGATGACCGGATCGGGCGCGAGGCTGTGCGTCTCGCTGCAGAGCCCCCTCCTGCAGCCATGCGCCTCGCGAGCCTCGTCGTTTTCCTCACCGCCGCCGTCGTCAGTGCGCCCCGCGCCCAGACCGTCTCCGTCTACGACCGAGGCGGCACCCTCCACCGCCTCGGTGCCCACGCGGACACGGACGGCGACGGCATTGAGAACGCGCTCGAGATCAACGGCTTCGAGTTTGACCTGCTCTCTGGTGAGATCATCCCGTGGGACGGCGACGAGTCCGCCCGCTACTTCATCACCGACCCGTTGCGCGTCAGCACCGACGGGGACCCGTACAGCGATCTCCAGGAGGCGACCGGCGCCAACATGCCGAGTAGCGTCCAGCCACCGTACAACCACCCGCTGGTGGCGGCGCGACCCGTGATCGGCGTGTACATGTCGAGCTACGACGTGATTCCCAACGGGACGATCACAGACGAGCAGGGAGGGAGCGAGAGCGAGTCGTTCACAAACGAAACCTCCAACGAAGAGTCGTTCAGCGTAGGGATTGAGGGGACGGTTGAGTTCAGCCCAACGTCGCTCGGTAGCGTGACGATGTCGTCGGAGTACTCCCAGACGTGGGTCAACACGACATCCAGCACGTCTACCGAAAGTTTCGACTGGTCCACGGCGCGGGCTGTCAACGAGGCCGAGGCTGCGTACCTCCGCCTCAACGTCTACTACGTCAACAACGGGAGCGCGCCCGCCAGCAACGTCCGGCCCACGTTCACGCTCCAGCTGGGCAACAAGACCATCGCCACGTTCCTCGCCAGCGCCAACAGCGAGGCTCTCTCTCTGGTCCCCGGCGGACGGTTTCCACAGAATGGGTCCATCGCGATTGATCGGTACGTTGCTGGCGAGGTGGAAGTCCAGATCGCGCTCACGCTCAACGAACTCCGGGCCATCCAGCGGGGCGCTCCGCTCCGCCTCTCGGTGCCCCAGGTGGAGGCCACCATCCAGCGCTGGAACCCCGCGACGCAGAGCTACGACAACGACGTGACGTGGAGTGCCTTCGAGGACGACATTGATCCCGTCTCCCTCACCATCGAAGCGGTCGTGGATGGGACACCGAAGCAGTATCAGGTCTACGCTCCCGTCCCCGGCACTTTCGGCGAGACCCGGACGGTCGGAGATGCCCTGGGCTTCGTGTTCGACGTAAACGAAAGGGCTGGCGGCACCACCATTGACGGGCGATCGTATCCGCTGGACTGGTACCTCAGCACCGACTCCGATCTGTTGTACGACAACTGGCTGGCAGCAGGGAGCCCGGCCAACCTCCTCGAAGTCGAGACCGAGGCGGGCGCGAGACTGGCGATGCTTTCCAGCTCTGGGGCTGAGCCCCGTGTGGACTTCGCCTCCTACTCGCGCGACCTGAGCACAGTCTACGCCTCCGCGCTTCCCATCAATGGCTTCCCGATCCAAAGCGCGAAGGCGACGCTCTACGGTCGAGATCGCACCTTCGAGATCCCGCTGGACGATCCGTCCTTCGGGGCGTTTCTCGCCAACTCCGCCCCGGTGAATGAACCGTACTACGGCGGGATTGTGACGGTCCTCAACGCCAGAGGCGAGGCCCGCGTGGAGCCCATCGCGTCGCCAGCTGGCCCAACCCGGTTCCGCATTTGCGCCGACATCCAGGCGGGGAACCCCTCCGCCAGAGACAGCGAGTTCCCGCTCTTCATGACCGGGCGGTTCGACCGTCCCACCCTCGTTGAGTGCGAATTCTCAAACGGCGCGCCTCCGGTTGAACGGCCTTGGCTGGTGGCCACCGAGGCGCCGGATGACCTTCGCACCCTTCGTGTTGTGGACGAGGCGACGATTGTGGGCACGTCCGGCGGTGACATCCAGCGCTCCACTGACGGCGGTCAGACGTGGACTCAGCCGTCGGTCAACGATGCTTGGGTGGGCGACATCGCCTTCGCAGACTCATCCACCGGGTTTGCAGTCGGCACGGATGGCGGCGCCGGTCAGAGCGGGCGCATCCTCCGTACGCGGAATGGCGGCGCGACGTGGACGAGTGTGCAGCAAGGGTTTATCAACGAGCCGATCTCGGCGGTCGCCATGCTGGACGCGCAGACGGTGGTTGTGGCGGGAGGCGGTAGTTCTGACGACATCCTGCTCAGCACGGATGGAGGGCAGAGTTGGCGGCCGATATACACGGCCGGGGGCGGTAGCATCGGGGCTCTTCGCTACGCCGGTATTCTGGGCGCGTCGCGGATCGTAGCCCAGCAGTCCAGCAACAAGCTGCTGCTCTCTGCCGACGACGGTGCCACATGGTCCGAGGTGTTTCCCTATCAATCGGCAGGCGTCCCTCCGGGAGTCCTGCTGGGACTGGATTTCCCTACTCCGCAAGTCGGGTATGCCATTGCGGCCTGGTCCACGCAACCCGGTACGCTGAACAACACGGCGCTTCTCAAGTCCGAGGACGGCGGGGCGACCTGGCGTGAGGTTCCCATCCCCACCTCTGGCACCCTCAACGAAACGGTCTTCCTCGACGCGCTGGCGGGCTTCGTGACCGGGAGCGACGATCAGGTGTACCACACCGTGGATGGTGGGCTGACGTGGTACGCTCAGCGGGCTGGCAACAGGGGCGTCGGTACTGACATCAACGTGCGCGGTGGTCTGGGTGTGCTTCGTGTCTACAACCCCACAACTGCGACCTCATCGGTCTATGTCACGCGCTCGGTGGATTACTCCGAAGGCCCCGGTGGTGAGCCGTTCACCATCAAGCCCAAGAGCCTTCTCGCGTACGACGGCGTCCCCGCACGCATCGGCGGTGCCTCGACGCCCGAGCAGGCCCAGGACATCTTGGACGATTACGGCGTCGTGCTATTGGGCGAGGGCGGCGAGCTGGCCGAGAACTACCCCACCGTTCAAGACTGGGAAGACACACAGACGCTCGTCCGGGGGCTGACGGCGAGCGGAACGAAGGTGTATGGCACCATTGATCTCGGCGTCACGACGGCCAACCTCCCGATCGGCGGGAACGGGCCCACCGAGGGGCCCAACACGGCCGTCATCTACCGCGT
>JBCCPW010000421.1:0-3564 GCA_039024735.1 Bacteroidota bacterium | reverse complement strand
GTCCCACCGCTCGATGGGCCCCAGGTTGAGCGGGAACTGCGTGTACTCGAAGGGCAGGTACGTGTCCGGGTCCGCCTCGGTGCGGTCGATGTAGGCGTTGATCCCGGCGATGTAGGCATCCAGCATGGACCGGACCTCGGCTGGGAGGGCGTCGAACTGGTCGGCGCGCTCGGCGGGGGTGTAGAACACCGTGCGGATGGCCTGGTCGGTGCCGAGGGCATCGGGCCCCATGATCTCCGCCATCCGGCCCGTCGCGACACGCCAGAAGGTCTCCATCTGGAAGAGCCGGTCCTGCGCGACGGCGAAGCCCTGGGCATAGAAGGCGCCCGTCTCGGTCGTGGCGTAGATGTGCGGGACGCCAAACTCGTCGCGGACGATCTCGGCGGTGGTACCGTCGGGGGCGGTCTGGGTGGTGAGGTGGTCGTCGGCCTGGGCCGCGAGCGGCGCGGCCGCGACGGCGAGGAGGACGAGAGCGCGAAGCAGCATGGGCAAGGGGGATCGGAGATGCCCTACGCTACGGAAGCGGTTCCAGAGTCGCAACCCTGACGAGAGCCTCCGCCTCGGTGTCTCGACGGACGGCACACCGAGGCGGGGGCGTGCCCGCCGATAACACGCGAGGTCCCGCCGCACGGAACGCGGCGGGACCTCGCAACAAACGGGTCGGTCGGGTTACTCCGTCGCCGAGGCGAGGCGCTCCGCGATCTCCTGCTCCATCAGCGGCGTGACCGTCACGACCTGGAAGGAGACGGTCGCGGTCTGACCGGCTGCGATGGAGACCGGCGTGGGGGGCACGCCCGCCTGACCGGTCGATCCCCAGTAGTTGTAGAGGTCCCCGGTGTCGATCACGTTGTTGTTGTTCGTGTCCTTCCACACGTCGAGGAAGTAGTTGCCCGGGACGATGTTGCCGATGGTGTAGGACGTTCCCTGGACACCCGTGTTGTAGGCGAACACGTCGTTGTTGAAGTTGATGAGGTCGGTGTAGAGCGCGACGCGCGCGTTGTTGATGTCACCGGGGGCGCCGGGCGGGAGCGTGATCGTGCCCGTGACGGTACCCGTCGTGGCAGGCGGCGGGGGCGTCACGTCTGGATCGCCGGAGTCACAGGCGGTCAGAGGCAGCGCGAGGACGAGGGCGAGGGTGAAGAGGAGGCGGTTCATGTTCGGGGGGGTGTGAAGGAGGTTCACCTGCAAAATCGATGATCGGGACCGAATCGGCTCATCCTCGGCCCACTTTTTTCTGAACCCGCCGTGATCCACAGCTGGACGACCCGCCTCGGTGACCTCGTAGAGCAGACGACAGCGAGACAAACCGAGGCGGGCAGCGGCGGTATCGTCCGGCCCCCCGCTCTCCCCTCGCTCGTGCTCGACCGCATCCGCTCCCTCGCCGCCGACGGCCACCCCGAGGTGGTCCGCCTCCGCCGCCAGATCCACCGCCGTCCCGAGCTGGCCTTCGAGGAGCACGAGACCGCCGCCCTTATCGCGGAGACGTTGCGGGACATCGGGATCGAGCCCCTGACCGGCATCGCGACGACGGGCGTGGTGGCGCACCTCCACGGTGGTCGCCCGGGCCCCGTCCGTGCGATTCGGGCCGATATCGACGCTCTCCCCATCCACGAGGCCAACACGTTCGACTTCGCGAGCGAAGTGGACGGCGCGATGCACGCCTGCGGCCACGACGCCCACACGGCCATGCTGCTCGGCGCCGCGCGCGTCCTCCACACGATGCGGGACGACTGGGCCGGAACGGTCCGCCTCGTGTTCCAGCCGAGCGAGGAAAAGATGCCCGGCGGCGCCTCGGTGATGATCCAGGAGGGCGTGCTGGGCGAGATGGACGGCGTGCCTGCGCCGGAGCGAATCTTCGGGCAGCACGTGGCGCCCCACCTTCCGACGGGGGCCATCGGCGTGCGCCCCGGGCCCTTCATGGCGAGTGCGGATGAACTGTCTCTGACCGTTCGCGGCCGAGGCGGGCACGCGGCAGTTCCTCACCTGCTCGTGGATCCGGTCCTCGCGCAGGCCCACGTTCTGACGGCGCTCCAGTCGGTCATCTCGCGCCATCGTCCTCCCGGCATCGCGAGCATCCTGTCGTTCGGGCGCGTGGAGGCCCTCGGCGCGACCAACGTGATTCCGGACGAGGTGCGCCTCGTGGGCACATTTCGCTCCATGAACGACGACTGGCGGTTCGAAGCGCACGATCTCATCCGCCGCACCGCCGAGCACACGGCGCGCGCCCTCGGCGCAACGTGCGACGTGCAGATCGACGTGGGCTATCCCTCGCTCTCCAACGACCCGTCCCTCGCGGAGATGGTCGCGGAGACGGCCCGTCTCGTCACCGAGGCGGAGACGGTCGCGCTTCCGGAGTGGTACGCCTCGGAGGACTTCGCGTGGTACACCCGCGAGATCCCCGGCTGCTTCTACATCCTCGGAACCGGCAGTGACGACGCGGACAGCCTCCACGGCCTCCACACGCCGCGCTTCACCATCGACGAGCGGGCGATGGAGACGGGCGTCGCGGTGCTCGCGGCTCTGGCGGTGGACCAGCCCCTCCACGCGTAACCCTTCCACCCGCCCCGGGTTCAGCGTTACCCGCCGGAGCCCCGGACGAGCGTGATTTCGGCTCTGTACCACACTGGCACGCCCGTTGCGCGCTTGCTCTAGGTTGCCCCACCTCCCTCGTGTCCGACCCTCTCGACGCGTCCCTCCAACTGCTCGACCTGGATCGCGAGTCCTCGCTTGAGGACGCGAAGAAGGCGCGGCGCGCGCTGGCGATGGTCTGGCACCCCGATCGCTTCGCGGACAATCAGGACCTCCGCCGTCGCGCCGAGGACAAGCTCAAGGACATCAATGCGGCCTACGAGACAGTCACGGACTACCTCCGCATCGCGTCGCCCGAGACGCCCCGGCCCCTCGCGGTCGCCGCGCCACCGCCGGAGCGGGCGTACAAGACGCTCGTCCTCAAGGGGGTGCCCATCCACAACCGCACGATCACGTCGGCGGTCGGGCTGGAGGTCGGCGGCGGCCGCTTCGCCGAGGTGATCACCGCCGGGAGCACGGTGCCGTGCGCCGTCTCGAAGATGTTCACCAACGCCCGCGACTTCCAGACCGAGTTGACCATTCGCGTCTGCTACGGCAATCCCGAGGCCCCGGCGTCGGATGCGACCCGCCTCGGGACGCTCGCGTTCGTGGACCTGCCGCCGGGGCCGCGCGGCTTCATGCGGATGGAGGTCGTCTTCGCCGTGGACGACGGCGGGGCGCTCGCCATCCGCGCGACGGACGTGGACACGAACGAGCCGATCCGGGCACGGCCGTCCTGAGACCCCAGGCGACGGACCGCACGTTCGACCGGGTCCCGCCTCGGTTAAGACCATCGCAGACTCACGGGTTCAATCCGGCGGACTCTGCGATAGCATCCGGCTGGTCCGCTCGCGCCTGTCCCGCATGGAGTCCCGCCTTCGCGCTGGTAGGGGTAGGCTTTCACACTCCAGCACCTCTTCCCCCACACCGTCATTCCGGCCGAAGAGCCGGAATCCAGAGTATCGGGAAGGCCCCGCACGACGACCGCCAGTGCCC
>JBCCPW010000420.1:0-3600 GCA_039024735.1 Bacteroidota bacterium | reverse complement strand
GTCGGGGCCGGGCAGCCGTGCTTCGATGCCGCGTCGGAGGTCGCGCGGCAGGGCCTTGGCCTCCGCGTCGGGGACGAAGGCGAAGCGGGTGTTGCCGAAGGGGACGACGACGGAGAGGTCGGGGCGCATCGCGGCTAGGGCTGGCGAGGCGTCTCCCGCCTCGGTACCGAGGCGGAGCCGGTCGTGGGTCGAGTGCCGGTCATAGCTCGACGCGGTCCGGGGCGCCTGGAGCCAGGCGGGAGCGCTCGATCTCGCCCTCGTGCGCGAAGAACCGGAGCTGCCCGTCGCGCTGGTGGACCCAGACCTCCTGCGCCCCCTTCGCCAGATAGATCGCCACCTTCTCCTCCATCTCGCCGGTCGTGTTGGACCGTGACATGATCTCGACGCAGATCGGCGGCGCGACGGGAAACGCGGAGGTCTCTTGGTGGGCCACCGCGAACGACTCTTCCATCCACGCGACATCCGCCACCTTCGTGCCCTCCGGCGTGTCGATGGGGCATTCGGGCAATGCGATACCGCCGAGGGCGTCTTCGATGATCCGCTGCAGCTTGCGCTGAAGGATGCTGTGGCGCGAAGGGGCAGGGCTCATCACGATCCGACCGTAGCGGTCCAGTTCGATCTTGTACGGGAGGTCTTGAAGCTCTGGGCGAGCACAGACCTCCTCCCATGTCAGCACGCCCTCGGCTGCACGTGGTGCCTCCCGCCTCGGTACCGAGGCGGACGCGGTGGAGCGGGACGGCGAAGTCGCAGGCATGGCAGGCTGGGCAGACCAGTGACCATCGGCCACTGGCCCCGCCCCCTACGTGTCGATGGTCGCGTACCGGGCGTTGCGCTCGATGAACTTGCGCCGGGGCTCCACGGCGTCGCCCATGAGCGTGGAGAACGTCTTGTCTGCTGCTGCGGCGTCCTCAATGGTGACGCGCTGGAGCATCCGTGTGTCCGGGTCCATCGTCGTGGACCAGAGCTGCTCGGGGTTCATCTCGCCGAGGCCCTTGTAGCGCTGCACGCCCACGGCGCCGGACTTCCCGCTGCCACCGAGTTCATCGATGGCGGTCTGGAGTTGATCGTCGGACCAGGCGTAGATCTCGCGCTTGCCCTTCTTCGCGCGGTAGAGCGGTGGCAGGGCGACGTACACGTACCCGGATTCCAGCAACGGCCGGAGATAGCGGTACGCGAAGGTGAGCAGCAGCGTGCGGATGTGGGCGCCGTCCACGTCCGCGTCCGTCATGATGATGATCTTGTGGTAGCGCAGCTTCTCGGCGTCGAACTCTTCCGGATTGCCCGAGAGCCCCACGCCGAGCGCGGTCACGATGTTCTTGATCTCCTCGTTGTCCAGAACTTTGTCCAGCCGGGCCTTCTCGACGTTGAGGATCTTGCCGCGAAGGGGCAGGATGGCCTGGAAGTGGCGGTCGCGGGCCTGCTTGGCAGAGCCTCCGGCAGAGTCGCCCTCCACGAGGTAGAGTTCGGAGATCTCGGGGTCCTTGCTGGCGCAATCGGCGAGCTTCCCGGGGAGACCGCCGCCGCCGAAGGCGCTCTTGCGCTGGACCAACTCGCGCGCCTTGCGAGCAGCCGTTCGGGCCTGTGCGCTCAGAATGACCTTCTGGATGATGGTCTTGGCCTCCTTGGGGTGATCGTCCAGCCACTCGTTCAGGCGGGACCCCACAAGGCTCTCCACGGCGCCCTGCACCTCGCCGTTGCCCAGCTTGGTCTTGGTCTGGCCCTCGAACTGCGGTTCGGCGACCTTCACGCTGAGAACGGCCGTCAGTCCCTCGCGGAAGTCATCGCCGGAGAGCGTGACTTTGGCCTTCTTGAGCAGGTCGTTGTTGTCCGCGTAGGACTTGAGCGTGCGGGTGAGGGCGCGGCGGAAGCCGGAGACGTGCGTGCCGCCCTCGTGCGTGTTGATGTTGTTGACGAACGAGAGGACGTTCTCCTGGTAGCCGGTGTTGTAACGCATGGCAAGCTCCACCGGCACTTCGCCCGTCTCGTCCTCGATGTGGATCTCGCCGTTGAAGAGGGAGTCACGCGTTTCGTCGAGGTAGGCGACGAACTCCGCGAGGCCGCCCTCGGAGTAGTAGGTCTCGCTGCGCAGTGCCTCGTCGTCCTCACGGCGGTCCTCCAGGGTGATGGTGACGCCCTTGTTGAGGTAGCTGAGCTCGCGCATTCGCGCCGAGAGCGTATCGAACCGATAGACGGTCTCCATGAAGATGGAGGCGTCCGGCGTGAAGGTGACAGTGGTGCCGGTTTCCTCGCCGGGCTCCATGTCGCGGATGCGCTGAAGCTCCTCCACCGTGTCTCCTCGCTCGAAGGCCATCGCGAAGACGCCGCCATCGCGCTTGACCTCCACCTCCAGCCGGTCGCTGAGGGCGTTGACGCATGAGACGCCCACGCCGTGCAGGCCGCCGGAGACCTTGTAGGTGTCCTTGTCGAACTTGCCGCCCGCGTGGAGGACGGTCATCACCACCTCGACGGCGGGTTTGCCCTCGGTGGGGTGCATGGCCACCGGGATGCCGCGCCCGTCGTCGGTCACCGAGATGGAGTTGTCCTCGTGGATGACGACGGTGATGGTGTCGCAGTAGCCTGCCAGCGCCTCGTCGATGGAGTTGTCCACGACCTCGTAGACGAGGTGGTGGAGCCCCCGCACGCCCACGTCGCCGATGTACATCGCGGGGCGCTTGCGGACGGCCTCCAGTCCTTCGAGGACCTGGATGTTGCCTGCGCCGTACTCCTTGGGAGCACCGTCGCCGCTGGTCGTGGTGGGGGTGTCGGGGGTGAGTTCAGCCATGTGGGAGTCGGTGACGTGCGCCGCCCGTACGGGGCGCATTTGTCCGTTCAAAGGTACGCCCGCGCGAATGAGGGATCGGGCCCGAAACCAACGCTGGGGACGTGGTTTTGTTGGTTCTGGGCGGTCCCTTCGCGAGGTCTCTGCGTGGGACTTGGATCTGTGGCAGACGGTCCGCGAGAGGCGTGGTCCCACCCCGCCTCGGTCCCGCCGAGGACCGACCGAGGCGGGGCAGCCTCGCATGCCCTCCGGTCCGGCGGTGGCACGGGTAGCTTGCGCCCCGCTCCCGGCTAGTCCCGCCCTGCGCCCGTGGCGCGATTCCTCCTCCTGCTCCTCGCGCTCGCCCCGCTCCACGCGGTCGCCCAGACCGCGACCGTGGCCGGGGTGGTGCAGAGCGCTGAGACCGGCGAGCCGCTGCCGGGCGCCTCGGTCCTGCTCTCCCGCCTCGGTGCCGAGGCGGACACCCCCAGGGGACGCGCCACCACCGCCGAGGGCAGCTTCGTCTTCACCGACGTGACACCGGGGCGCTACACGATTCGCGCGTCGTTCGTGGGCTACCTCGCCACGACCGACACCCTGGATCTGCAGCCCGGCGACGAGACCGAGTCCATCCTCGAACTCGCGGAGCAGCGCCTGGCAGACGTGGTCGTAGAGGCCGGGGGCGAGCGCGAGCCGATCCAAGCCGGGCGCACCGCCCTCCGGCCTGCGGACATCGCGAGCCTTCCCGGACCGGATCCCTCCGGCGACCTCCTCCAGGCCCTCACGTTCCAACCCGGCGTCGTGGCGTTGGGAGACCGAGGCGGACAACTGACCGTACGGGG
>JBCCPW010000419.1:0-3614 GCA_039024735.1 Bacteroidota bacterium | reverse complement strand
GGACATCGCCATCGGGTGCGCCAAGCTCTTCGGCTTCCGGCTCATGCGCAACTTCGCGACGCCCTACTTCTCGCGGGACATCGGGGAGTTCTGGCGGCGGTGGCACATCTCGCTCTCCACCTGGTTTCGCGACTACGTCTATATCCCCCTCGGTGGCAGCCGAACGGGATCTCGCGCGCGACACCTCGCGAACCTCATCGCGACGTTCACCCTCTCGGGGTTCTGGCACGGCGCGAGTTGGACGTTCGTCGCGTGGGGGTTCCTGAACGGGATGTACTACCTGCCGCTCGTGCTCGCCGGGGCCCACAAGCGGCACACGGGCACGGTCGCGGCTGGTCGTCTCCTGCCCAGTCTCACCGAGGCGGGGCAGATCGCGCTCACGTTCCTCCTGACGCTCGTCGCGTGGGTGTTCTTCCGCGCGGAGACGATGGGCGCGGCGCTCGGCATTCTGTGGGGGACCGTCTCGCGGACGTGGCTGGACGTGGAGCCGGGCCTGCTCATCGGGATGCTCTATGTGGCGGTCGTGCTCGGGGTGGAGTGGATCCAGCGCGAGAAGGAGCACGCCCTTCAGGTCGGGCAGTGGCCCGTGGCGGTCCGGTGGGGCCTGTACTATGCCGTCGTGGCGGGCATCCTGTTCTTCCGGCAGGAGGAGGCGGTCTCGTTCATCTACTTCCAGTTCTGAGAGGCCCGCCTCGGTGCCGCTCCTTCCCGCCTGAGATGCCCGTGCCCGTCGTCCGTTTCGCACTCCGTGTGGCGCTGTTCGCGCTTCCGGTGGTGGCGTACGTCGCGATGGCGTTCGCCCTCTACCGCAGCGTGCCGCATCACCCGTACCAGGTGCTCCAGGCGTACCAAGAGGCCAAGCTGACGCCGGACGAGTCCATCGAGGTCGTGTTCGTCGGGGACAGTTCGCTCGGCAACGCCATCGACACCCGGCGGTTCACCGAGGCGACGGGCCGCGAGTCGGTCAGCCTCGCGCTCACGGGCCGGTACGGCCTCGGTGGGGCGTACGGCATGGCGCGCCGCGCGATGGAGGCGTTTCCCAACGCGGCGACGCTCGTGGTGATGCTCTCGCCCGAGACCTTCCGGCGGCCGGAGTCGCCGCGCGGGCTCGTGCTCACGACGCCGCTCGCCGAGATCCCCCGCCTCGGTGCCGACGTGCGCGGGGATGCCCTCGCGGACGCATTCGCGCTCGCCGTCTCCACGGAGGTGCAGCGCTTTCCCTTCGATCTCGCCTTTGGACGGTCCGTGGACCGGAGGCGGCTGCTCGGGGGCGAGGACGGTCGCCCGCTGGACTATCCCCGCCAGTCGGGGTCTCGGGCGCAGCCAGAGGTCACGGCCTTCGGCGAGGTCCCGCGCGGCAAGGCCGACGGCCTCGCGGCGCTGCGCCGCCTCGCCGAGGCGAACGGCCGCCGGGTGGTGTACGTCCACGGGCCGTACTGGGAGGACCAACTCCGGGCCTCGGGCGCATTCCTGGAGGCGGCCGCGCGCGAACTGACCGCCTCGGGCGTGACGTTCGTCCCGGAGCCCGTTGGCATCCCGACGGACCGGTTGGGCGACGCGGCGGACCACGTGGCGCCGGAGTCCAAGGCGGCGTACACCGCGCGCTACGCCGAGGTCCTCGCGCCGTACCTGGAGGAGATTCCGGTCACGCAGGGGCCCGTCCACCGCCTCCTTCTCGGATGTCACCGAGGCGATCCGGGGAGCCGAGCACGATCAGCGTGTCGCCCGCCTCCAGCGCCTCGCGCGCGTCCGGGTTGAAGCGCCACTCGCCAGAGCCCTTCAGCACGCCCACCACGATGGAGTTGTAGCGCCGCCGGAAGTCCATCTCGACGAGCGAGGCGCCATCTAGCACGCTGCCCCTGGTGACCGGAATCTCCTCCAGGTCGAAGTCCATCGTGCCGACGCCGAGGATCTGCTCCATGAAACGGTCCACGCGTGGCCGGAGGATGGTTTGCGCGATGCGATCCGCGCCGATCTCCAGCGGCGAGACGACCTTGTCCACGCCCGCGCGGAGCAGCTTTCGGGTGGCCGTCTGCTCGTTCGTCCGCGAGACGATGAACAGTCCGCCCGGCCCGTCATCCGGACGGATCTCGCGGGCGGAGAGCGCCACGAACACGTTCTCGGCGTCCTCCGGGAGCACGAGAATCAGGCCCGAGGCCCGCTTGACTCCCGCGGCGTGCAGCACGCGGTCCTCCACGGCGTCGTCGGCGAGGTGCGGGATGCCTGCCGCGATGAGTTCCTGGACTCGCTCCGGCGCACGGTCGATCACGACGACCTCGCGACCGGCCCCGAGAAGTTCCGCCACGATGCGTTCCCCGATGCGTCCGTAGCCACACACCACGTAGTGATTCGAGAGGGCGTCGATGCGGCGCTGCATGCGGCGGGTGCGGAAGTCGGTCGTGAGGACGATGATCTGGACGGCCCGGGTCGCGAGCGTCGCGAACGTACCGATGCCGACCGTGGCGATGGCCATCGTGAAGATGCGCCCGCCGTCGCTCAGGTCTCGCACCTCGGTGAACCCGATGGTGGAGAGCGTGATGAACGTCATGTAGAGCGCATCGAGCGGGCGCATGCTCTCCAGCCACATGTACCCGAGGGTCCCGATACCAAGCAGGCCGGTGACGATGACGGCGCCGAGGGCCAGTTCGCGGCCGGGTCCCGACCTGCGCACGCTACGCGGGGGCGTCCGCCTCGGTACCGAGACGAGCCGCACCGAGGCGGAAGGCCCGGCCGTGCCATGCCTCGGCGGCGGGCCGGTCCACGCCATGCGCGCGGGCCGCCGCGAGATCGGTCGCGGTCAAATCCAGGACGCGGGTGGCGCCGGTCACGGCGCCCTCTCGCGCGAGGCGCCGGAAGGCGGGACGGGGGACGGTCTGCCACGGGCCGTTCGCCTCGCGGTACGTGACGGAGAGGGCGGGCACCTGCGCCACGCCCGCCTCGGTGAACGCTCGCTCCACGACGTGCGTCATCGCGTCGATGCCGCAGCCGGAGACGCCCGCGTTCCAGTCCTCCGGCGCGATGACGGCTCCCACGACGAGGACGCAGTCGGCCACCACGTCGGCTTCGGCGGTGACCGGGCGGCCGTGGCTTGTCCAGGTCGGGAGCCACGCGCGGACGGCCTGGAGCGTGCGGGGCGGGAGGTCCCGGTCGGCAGCGAACCACCACACCCGAGCACTCGCGGGGAGGGAGGGAAGAAGAGTCGGCATGGCAGAGTCTACCACGCCTCGCGCGAGTCGGTCCGTCCGTTCGACTGCGCTCAGGACACGCTCTCGGCACCGAGGCGGGAGGGGCTATCGCATACTCCCTGACCTTTACACCGTCATTCCCGCGAAGGCGCTGTCACGGGTAGGTCGTCACGAAAGGGCGGCCAAGTCGCCTCCTGCGCTCCATACAGCGTCATTCCCGCGAACGCGGGAATCCAGAAGGATGAGCAGAGATCGCGCCTCCTCGCGGGAGTGTTTCAGGGAGGAAGTTGCACCACCTGGAGCGTCCGTCCGGGGCACTGGCGGTCGTCGTGCGGGGCCTTCCCGATACTCTGGATTCCGGCTCTTCGGCCGGAATGACGGTGTGGGGGAAGAGGTGCTGGAGTGTGAAAGCCTACCCCTACCAGCGCG
>JBCCPW010000418.1:0-3629 GCA_039024735.1 Bacteroidota bacterium | reverse complement strand
TACCCCAGACCGGGACATGGACCGCCTCGCGGCGCTGATCGCCTTTCATGACGAGGACCCCGACGACCCGTTCACGCGGTTCGCCCTCGCGCGGGAGTATCTCAAGACGGGTGACGCTGCCCGAGCCCTCGACTTCTTCGTCGGCCTGGAGCGAGACCATCCCGACTACGTGGGGACCTACTACCACCTCGGTGCGCTCTACGCCGCGCTCGGCCGAGACGACGACGCCGTGCGGACCTATCGCACGGGGATCGGCGTTGCGACCCGCCTCGGTGACCTCCACGCCCGTGCCGAGCTTCAGAGCGCACTCCTTGAGGCGGAAGGCCTCGGATTCGAATGACCCGGATTGCCTGCTTCCTCCTTCTTCTCCTCGCGATGCCGCTCGCCGCGAGCGCGCAGGCGCCGCGCGTTCACGTGGTCAAGCCGGGCGAGACGCTCTACCGCATCGCGACGACGAACGGGATGACGGTGGACGAACTGAAGGCGCTCAACGGCCTCGTGAGCAACACCATCCAGGTCGGCCAGCGCCTTCGTCTTCCCGGTGAGGAGGCGCCTCCCGCAGACCCCCCGCCGCCCGACCCGATCCCGACCGACCCCGCACCGGCAGACCCTCCGCCGCCCGCCCGACCGGAGCCGCGTCCGCCCGATGTGGACCCAGTCCCACCGCCCCCGTCGTCCGATACGCCCCTGCGGCCCGTTCCTGGTGAGAGACCGCCTCGTGAGGCCCCCTCGCGCGAGGGCACCCAGCACATCGTCCAGAGCGGCGAGACCCTCTTCCGCATCGCGCTCCGATACGACACCACGGTCGAGGCGCTGCGCCAGCTCAACGGCATCCAGGGTGACCAGATTGCTGTGGGACAGGTCCTCGTCGTGACCCAAGGCGGAGGGCGCCCGCAGGAGTCGGGCCGGGCGGCGCCCATCGCGCGAAGCCGAGAGTGGAGCATCACCAACACGACCGTCCCGGCCGACCTCGTCCACTTCGTGGAGCCCGGCGAGACGCTCTACTCCATCGCGGCGCAGCACGGCATCTCGGTGGATGCGCTCGTCTCGGGCAACGCCGTCACCACGGCCCCGCTGGAGCCCGGCACGATGCTCGTCCTCCCGGAGCCCATCGATCCCGGCGAGGCGCAGCGGGACCGACTCCCGCCGGTCCTCGCGGACGGCCTCGCGCTCGTCTTCCCGGACGTGCTCCAGGGCCGCCCGACCGCCTCGGGCGAGCCGTACGACCCCCTCGACTTCACCGCGAGCCACCGGGACCTACCCTTCGGGACGGTGCTGCTGATCTCCAACCCCGCCAACAACCGGACGACGTTCGTGCGGGTCACGGACCGAGGGCCGGTCAGCCAGGCGTACTTGATGGAGATCTCCGCGGCGGCGGCGACAGCCCTCGATCTCGACCCCAACGCGGCCCTTCGCGTGGAGGTGCGAGCCCTCCCCTAAACAGCCGGTCCCGCCTCGGTACCACCGAGGCGGGCGGTTCCGTTCGGTCGTGCCCGGTTTCTGAAGCACCCGTAGCCTGTTCCGTGTATCCCCCTTGCCGTATGCGCTCCCGCGTGTGTCGTCTGGTTCTCCTTCTCGTCGCGATGCCCCTCGCGGCCAGCGCGCAGTCCTGGCGCCTGCTCGATAGCTCCCCGTTCCACGGCTATCGCTTCGAGGATGCTGCGTTCGTCTCGCCCGAGCACGGGTGGATCGTCAACGGGGACGGCGAAACGTGGGAGACGCAGGACGGCGGTGCGTCGTGGGCGCTTCGGTCCGAGGTCCCCGGGTATCTCCGGTCCACGGCGTTTCCGAGCGCGACGCTCGGGTGGATTGGTGTGCTGTTCAACGTCAGCACCCGCCTGTACGAGACGCGCGATGGTGGCGCGACGATGGTCGACGTCACGAATCGCATCCAGCCCGCCATCGGTGGCGGCGTGTGCGGCCTCTTCGCGCTAGACGAGACCTACGCCTTCGGAGTGGGCGAGTGGGACGGACCGGCCTACTTCATCAAAACGACCGACGGCGGCCAGACGTGGCAGAGCCGTGACATGTCCGCCTACGCCGCGAGCCTCATCGATGTCCGCTTCACCGATCCGATGAACGGCATCGTCGTGGGCGGAACCAACGCGGTGGGGGCTGACGGGCAGGCGATTGTCCTCGCGACCTCCGATGGGGGCGAGACCTGGACGGAGCGGTTCCGCAGCAGCGGTGGGACCGCGGGGTCGGAGTGGGCCTGGAAGCTCTCATTCCCGACCGACCAAGTGGGCTACGTCTCGGTGGAGTACCTTGGCCTTGCAAACGACGGCAAGTTGCTCAAAACGACCGACGGCGGCCTCACGTGGACCGAACTGGCCGTTCCGGGGGGCGGGAGCATGCAGGGCGTCGGCTTCATCAACGAAGACATCGGGTGGACCTCCGGGCGGGGCACGGACATGCTGACCACCGACGGCGGCCTGACCTGGGCGCCGACGTTCGACCTGGACGGGAGCGTAAACCGCTTCGAGTTCTTCGGCGACAGCCTGGGCTTCGCGATGGGGGAGCGGATCTATCAGGTCCAGCGCGTCACGACCACCTCAGAGCCCACGCCCGCCGACGCGTTCGCCCTGTCGGTGTCCCCGAGCCCCGCGACGGGTCCGGTCACCGTCTCCTACCGCCTCGGTGCGCCCACCGAGGCGGAGGTGCTCGTCTTCGATGCGCTCGGGCGCCGCGTGGCCGTGTTGCACAGCGGGCCGCAGTCTGTCGGGGAGCACCGGGTCTCGTGGAGCGCTGCCGTGCCGGGGGTCTACCTCGCGCGGCTCGCCACCTCGGGCGGGACGCAGGTCCAGCGATTTGTGATCGCGCGGTGAGCGCGCACGGACGCGGCTGTCACAGGCGTTGGGAATCACTGGTTTTGCTGTCCCTGTGACGAACTCTCTTCCGTCCCGCCTGTGGGTGTACCAGCGCGAGCGGTTTCCGCTGGCGGCCCACGGTGTCCTCTCAGTCGTGTTCGCGGTGGGTGTGGCCTGCGCGGGGGCAGCGCTGGCGGGCGAGGCTCCCCGCCTGGGTGACCTCGTGGGGGCGTCGGTGTTGGTGCTGGGGCTGTTCGCGCAACTACGCGTGGCGGACGAATGGAAAGACCACGAGACCGACCGGAAGTACCGCCCGGAGCGGCCCGTGCCGCGCGGGCTCGTGACGCTCACGGAACTGACCGGCGTAGCGGTGGGGATCGCGGTGGTGCAAATGACCGTGGCGTTCGCCCTCGGCTGGACGGTGGTGGTCGCCCTCGCGCTCGCGTGGCTGTGGGGGAGTGCGATGACGGCGGAGTTCGGGGTGGGAGAGTGGCTCCGCACGCGTCCGTTGGTCACGATGGTCTCGCACGGACTGATCGTCCCGCTGATCGCGCTCGCGGCGCTGGCCTGCGCGGTGGACGCGTGGCCCCCAGGCGCGGGCTGGATCCTCGCGGCGAGCACCTTCGCCGGGAACGTCATCGAGATCGGGCGGAAGGTGCGGGCGCCGGAGGACGAGCGCGAGGGCGTCGAGACGTACTCGGCAGCGTGGGGACCGAGGCGGGCCGGGGTGGCGTGGGCGGTCGCGGGTGTTCTCGCGAGTGGAGGCGCGGGACTGGTCCTCCACACGGCGGGTACCCCTGTTTGGCCTGCCCTCGCGCTGGC
>JBCCPW010000417.1:0-3655 GCA_039024735.1 Bacteroidota bacterium | reverse complement strand
TCGGTGTGCTCGTCTCCCTCGCCTACGTCGGCTCGCTGAGGGTGGAGCGAGACCGCGCCGCCGCGGAGCGCGACCGCGCCGAGATCTCGCTGGCCTACGTCCAGGCGCTCTTCGCGGGAGCCGACCCGTCCCAGCGCCCCCGCGCGGACACCCTCCTCGCGCGCCACCTCCTCGATGCCGGAGCCGAAGGGCTAGCAGACATCACAGACCCACGCGTGGTCGCGGGGTTGAGCCACGCCCTCGGCCGGGCCTACTACGAGTTGGCGCTCTACCCGGAGGCCATCCCGGTTCTGCATCGCGCCGATTCGTTGTACGCCTTCATCGGCGCGGACACGTCCCGCGCGACGGTGCTCGGCCTTCTTGGCCGAGCAGAGCAGAACCAGTCCGGCCACCGAGCCGCAGAACAGCACTTCGAACAGGCCCACACGCTCCGCGCCCGCTCGCTCGGCGGCGCGCACCCCCTGACGCTCCTGATGCACGTGGACCGATGCAACGGCTACCGCTACCGCACCGAGCCCACCGCCCTCAACACGTGCCGAGACTCTCTCGAAGCTCTCGCGCGGCCTCTGGCGACCGATGGGGCGGCCCCGTCGGCAGAGCGCTATCGGCTGTTCTACCGGGCCGCCGAGCTGGCACTGAACCTTCGCGACGTACCGGCGGCCGAGGTCTGGAGCGAGGCCCGGGCGGCGAGCGCCGGACCGTGGTCTGAGTCCGCCGTAGAGCAGGGCTGGGCCGCCTCGCAAGACGGAGCGCTGGCGTTGGCTCTCGGTCGGCTTCGGGAGGGCGCTCAGCACTACCAGACCTCGCGCGAGGTCTGGCGAAGCGTCTACGGCCCGGACCACCCGCTCGTGCTCTACGCCCGAAACAACCTCGCCGCCGCCCTACTCCAGGCCGGAGAACCCGAGCGCGCAGAGCCCATCCTTCGCGAGTCGGTCGCGCGGTTCGCAGCCATCGGACCGATGGAAACCGTCTCGAACGCGTTCCTCGGGAACGGCCTGTGGGCGCGCGCGCTCGTCCAGACCGGGCGGCTCGCGGAGGCCGAGACCATCTACGCCGACCTCCTCCCGCGCATGACGGAGACCTGGGGCCCCAACAATCCCTTCCGGCTCAACTATGCGTTGGACTACGGCCGGGCGCTCACCGAGGCGGGGCGCACACGCGAGGCCGACCCCTTGCTCCGCGACGCTGCGGAGCGGTTCGGCGAGCACCACCCGGAACACTACCTCCACGGCGAGACGCTCGTCGCGCTGGCCGCCCTCCGCGACGGTCCCGAGGCGGACGCCCTCGCGCGGCGCGGGCTGGACGTGATGGAGCAGGCGCTCCCCGCTGGACACTGGCGGATCGTGAACGCCCGGCAGGCCGCGAGGGGGCTCGCGGACTGAGGACGCCGGACCCGCCTCGGTGGCAATGCACTGGAGCAGCATCCGAATAGGTTCGAGGCATCGATGCAAAGGGACGACGGACGACGGTGGTCGGTCGTCCGTGGTCCTTCGAAAACAGAGCCACCGGACCAACCTGAAGAGCGCTCCGGCCCCGCCTCGGTGGCGATGTGCACGTTCTGTCCTCTTCTCGCGCACCGAGGCGGGCGACCGTGTCCCCTCGCGCGAGCGGATTGCGTGTTCCCGAGTGGTATCCCTTATCCGCACCTGACATGCGCCTTCTCCTTTTCGCCCTCGTCCTTAGCCTGACCGTCCACGATGTGGCCAACGCCCAGGGCATCCTCGACCGCGCCCGCCGGGCCGTCACGGGCTCCTCGGCCAGCAGCCCCGCCTCGGAGGCCCGCTCCGCGCGCCGGGCAGGCACCCCAGCCCCCGCGCCGGTCTACGGCATCCATCTCAACCACATGGACATCGACGCCGACTTCGGCGGTCCGTACCTCAAGTTCGCGCCCAACCAGTTCGTCTTCCTCAACGTCCGACAGGACGACGAAGGCACCGCCGACCTCTTCCGCGATGGCGAGCGCGTCGCGGGCTTCACCTGGACCGTGACGGCCTCGCGCCCACCCTTCTCCGACATCAGTCGGCTGCAACTCTCGTGGCCGGAGTTCCACCCCCTCGGCTACGAGATCGAGGCCCCCGGCCAGTACGAGCTCGTCTACAGCGCGAACGGCGAGACGTTCTGGCGCATGCCCTTCGAGATCACCGCCGAGGGAGGCGACGACCCCTACAACCCGAGCGTGACCTATCGCCTGGAAGGCCCCTGGCGCGATCACGCCTACCTCCTCCACGACCGAGGCGGGGAGGGCGCCTGGGACTTCAAGCTCTGGCTCCACGCCGCCGACTTCACCCGCAGCGAGCGCTACGACGTGACCGGCGACTTCGAGGTGTTCGTCTACCGCGAGGGCCGGAGCCGCCCCGTGCTCGGCTACCAGAGCGGCGCCAGCTTCACCAACAACGGCAACTGGGTCCGCACCGGCTTCCGCCTCCGCAAGCCCGTCGAGTACTTCGCGAACACGGGCGCGTGGGACATGCGCTCGCACCTCTCGTACGATCACTTCCTCCCCGAGGACGGCGAGTACCGCATCGAGTTCTCCATCGGCGGGGAGCTGTACGGGACGTACCCGGTGACCGTCCGCGACGGCATGCCCGTGATGACCGGTCGCCAGTCCGCCGACACCGACCCGCAGCGCCGCATCGACGGCGGCGGCGTGGCCTACTGGGTCTACCGCGAGTAGGGACACCCCACTGATACACCCCTCAGCGGCAGTCCGCGACCTCGCCCGCCTCGGTGTCCCCTTCACCGAGGCGGGCGGTCTCGTTTCAGAGCATCAGTCTGCACCGACCCACTCGATCGCCCGCTGGACAACCGGGTCCGCCTCGGGGTCGTCCAGCACCCACTCGCCGGGCACCTCCTCGTCGGGCAGCACGATGCCCTCGTGCACGAACCCTGAGCGATCCGCGAAGTAGGCCACCGAGAGATTGAGCGCGAGGTCGGGCGTGATCTGGTTCCACCCGTTGCTCGTGGCATAGCCCTCCGCCGTGGGATCCCCGAAGAGCCGCGCCCGCTCCCATCCCGCGAACGCGACCGCCGTGATCTGACCGGAGCTCAGCGTCGCCGGGCCGATGAGCACCGCGATGGGCGTCTCGCTCTTCGCCTCCGGACACCGACGCTCGACGGTCGCCGCCTGGTAGTCGTTGATGGTCAGGATTCCGTCCCGGATGGACCACTCGAACTGCGTCTCCCCAGACGCATACACGGACCGCAGCACGAGGCCGTCCCCAAGCAGATCGCCGAGACCGGAGAGCATGGGGTGGATGTTGCCGCCCTCGTTGACCCGGAGGTCCAGAATCCACCCGCGCGTCGCCTCGGGCGCGAGGTCGCACACGACATCGCGGAGACCACGCGCCGCCTCGCTGATCGCATCGGGGCCCTGGGTCCCATAGGCGGGGACGTACACGTAGGCCACTCCATCGCCGAGAACCCGTCCCTCCGGCTGGTTGGCCTTCTCTCGGCTCCGATCGATCAGAGCCGACACATCGCGCAGAACCGGACGGGACGGCGGGCGCCGGTACGCGATGCCGCGACCCGCGTAGTAGATCGCGCTGTGCACATCGTCCAGCGCGCGAAACACGCCTCGGAACGCCTGGAGGGCCTCCGCGAACGACGCGGCGGAGTCCACAGCGGCCTGGAACTCCCGGTCGACCTGTGCCCAGTC
>JBCCPW010000416.1:0-3655 GCA_039024735.1 Bacteroidota bacterium | reverse complement strand
GGGGGGGGGTGGGGGGGTGGGGGGGGGGGGCTTGGGGCAGGGCGGCCGAAAAAAGGTTCCCGATTGGCGAGCGGGCATGGCAGCCGTCGGGCTGATTTGACTGCCGACCGCCGACCGCGGAGCCGTCCCCTCCGCCTCGGTGCCGAGGCGGGCGACACCGAGGCGGGAACCGTGGCGCGAGGCGAGCGGAGCGGCTTGCTTCCCGGAACCCGGAACCCGGAACCCGGAACCCCTACAGCGGCCTGTCCTCGTCGAAGTAGAGCGCGACCTGTTCCACCCCCTCGGTGCGTCCGAGGGCATCGGTCAACGTGGGGGCGTCCTCCGCGGCGCGAAGAGAGACGAGATAGCCGAGATCAAGCCGACCGTCATCGCCGGTACGCGCGTGGAGCAGGCGATGGCGTCGTGAATGCTGAGCGAGCACGGAGTCCCAGGCCGGAGGCTCCTCGCCCGAGGCGGGGGCTCCGGTGGCGGTGATCTCCACGAGGTACTCCTGGCGTCGGCTCGCGCCGAATCCAGAACGTCCAAGCGCAAGGAGCACACCGCCGACGATGAGCGTCGCGAGGACCGCCAGCCGGTGAAAGCCGATCCCTGCCGCCAGTCCGATGGCGAGAGCGAGGAAGATGAACACGAGGTCCTGCGTGTCCTTGACCGCCGTCCGAAATCGGATGATGGACATCGCGCCCACGAGCCCGAACGCTCTCGCGAGATTGTTGCCGATCGCCATGATGACCACCGCCGTAATCATCGCGAGGGTAATCAGTGACGAGACGAAGGTCGCCGAGTAGCTCGTGCCCCGATACGTCCACCGGTAGATCATCGACACCGAGAGGCCGCACAGCAGCGCCACCACGAGGTTTGCCGCGATCTGGCCGGTCTCCAGCGGGAGCGTCGAGAACGGATCGGTGAGGTCGAAGGGCATCGGTCTAGACTACGAGAGCGGGACGATCCGCGAGAGCCGTGATCGCGGGGCGTCCGAATCGCCACGGCGCTGCACGCGCCTCCGCCTCCATCCCGATGGCGTATTTCGAAAGCGCCTGCCGAGACAGCCCCAGCCTGCTGATTGTCTCCCGCAGCCACGACGGGTACACGCGGTCAAACTTGACCTCCAAGATGAATCGACCGCGCAGGACCGGTCGAAGAGTCTCGCGGTACAGCCCGTCCGCATCGGGACCGAGGCGGGGAAACGACGCCACCCGGAGGCGCTGGTCGAGTGTCACCCGCAGGGACGGGTCGAAGCGTCCCACGAGGGGTTCGCGCCAGTACGTGACCAGGAGAGTCGGCTGGCGGCGCTCGGCGCGAAGACGGTACACAAATCGTTTGGCGGCGGTGCGGGCGGGCTCCGGGAGGCACGGAAGTGGGCCTCGCGAAAGCAGCGCGACCGCCTGACGCGCCGTGACGGTAGCTCGGTCTTTCCAAACGGCCTGCTCTTCCTTCCGCTTGATCTCCAGCACGAGGGGACTGGAGCCCGGAGCGTCGTACCCGCGCACGCGAAGCTTGCGACGCACCTGATCTCCAGACTCCTTCTCCGCCCAGTCGCGAAGGCCGGGCGTGTCGAAGTAGATGCTGCGGACAGTGTACCCGGTTCGGCCGTCGGCGCGCGGCCTAGCGTACGGGTCCGGCGTCACGAACGGGCCAATGCGCGACAGCAGCCGCTCGCGATCGGCCTCGCGGACGAGGTACTTCAACTCGCGGCGCATCACCAGCGGATGAGGTCTGCGAGGGCCTCGCGAAGATGGTCCAGCGGCGTCTTCGGCACCGCCTCGATGGACGCGGGGAGCAGCAGGCCCGGGACGAGGTGCTCGGCGCCCTGGGTCACCTCGGCCGTGGCGACGAGATAGGCTTGGCCCGCCTGCGGCACGGCGGCCTCGCGCATGTCCGTAAGTGTGGCGACAATCCCCGCCTCGGTCCTGCCATCGAGAATCACGCGGGCACCGAGGCGGACCCGGTCGCGGTCTGCCCATCGCACGGGAAGAAGCACATGGTACTGCGACGCGTCGGTGACAAGGAGCAGCGTGTCCGGGGAAAAGACGCGATGGACGCGTCCCGAGATCGGCGCGACAAGTGTGCTCATCTCCTCGCGCTGTGCGAGGGATCCGGCCTCGCGTTCCAACGCCCGAATGCGGGCACGTACCACGTCGGCTGTCTCGGGGCGTTCGCCCGCTTGTGCCGCCCGGACGCCTGCCTGTGCGGCCTCCACGCGGACCTGCGCCGCTCGTGCCCGTGCCCGTGCGGTCTCGATCCCCGCCTCGGCGACCTCCACCGCGCTCTCCGCTTCATCCAACTCCACATCCGACGCCAAGCCCTGCGCCGACAGTTCGCGCTGTCTGGACGCGATGGTCTCCGCCTGCGCGCGAACGGCTTCCGCCTCGGCGACCTCGGCGGCCATTCGTGCTGCGTCCGCCTCGGCGCGCCGAACCTCCTGCCGGGCCGTCTCCACCACCTCCGCCGTCTCGCCCACGCCGCTCCGGCGGAGTTCGGCCTCGGCCTGTTCGATCAACCCCTGCACCGAGGACAGCCTGAGCGCCGCCTCGCCCGACGCAAGCATCCCGACGATCTCTCCCGCCTCGACGGCCTCCTGCGAGGCAGCGGGGCCCAACTCGAACCGCACCGCGTCGCCTCGGGCGGGTTCCGCCGCGAAGGTGGTCTGGACCTCCCCCGTGCGGTGGTTGCGGAGCGTGGCGGTGACCGCGCCGCTCTCTGTCCGCACGAGGACCCACTCCTGCGCCGGGAGCACCCGCCCAACGCTCGCGACACGATCCGGCAACTCGACCGGCGCCAGCAGCAGCGCGAGGAGCACGACGACGACGCCCGAGGCCACGAGGAGCCCGGTGCGTCCGCGTCGCCGAAAGCCTGGGACCGAACGTGACCGCATGTGGTGTGGGAGGGCAAACAGACTACGGCACGACGCCGAGGCAGGGCGCCGAACCCCTCGCGAACTTGCCGGGCCATGCTGCTCCGCTCCGTCCGCGATGCCCTCCTCCGTCTCCGCCTCGGTCCCGAGGCGGGCGTGGTCGTGGGCGCCAGCGGCGGGGTGGACTCCACCGTGCTCCTTCGGATCCTGCACGGCGAAGGCGTCCCGGTCGTCGCGGTGCACGTGGACTATGGGCTGCGCCCCGAGAGTGCCGAGGACGCCGCGTTTGTCACCGCGATGGCGACGACGCTCGGCGTGCCGGTCGTCGTGCGGCAGGTGGCGCTTCCCGCCTCGGGCAACCGGCAGGAGGCTGCACGAGAGGCCCGCTACGCAGTCTTCCGCGCCGTCGCCGAGGCGGAGGGATTTGACACGGTAGCGGTAGGGCACACCGCGACCGATCAGGCCGAGACTGTCCTTTTGCACCTCCTCCGAGGGGCCGGACAGGCAGGGCTCGGCGGGATGCGAGAAGAGAGGGCACTGAGCCCTGGCCTCCGGCTCGTCCGCCCCCTCCTCGGTACGACGCGACACGAGGTCGAGGCCTTCGCGAGGGACCAAGGCTGGACCTGGCGTGAGGACGCCTCCAACGCAACGGACGCCTACCGTCGCAATCGCCTCCGCCATCGGGTGCTGCCGTTGCTGGAGGAGGAGGGAGGCCCCGGCACGATCCGACGGATCGCAGACGCCGCCCGTCGGCTTCAGCGCGAGGCCGACGAGGTGGAGTCGATCCTCGACCGGGTGGGAACG
>JBCCPW010000415.1:0-3664 GCA_039024735.1 Bacteroidota bacterium | reverse complement strand
GGTTGTCGAACTGCTCGAACTGATCGGCCCGCTCCTCACCTGCGACCGCCGTACCGCCAGAGACGGAGACCACGCGCGCGAAGTCACCGAACGGATCCGCGTCCGGCTGGATGAGCGTGGCGTCGGGCGGAGTCTGGGCAGAGGGGAGCGGCGTGGTCGCGCTGAGGAGGAGCCCAGCGGCCAGGAAGAAGACCCAGCGCATGGCCTAGTAGTCGAACGACAACTCGAAGACGACATCGACCGACTGGCCTGCGGCGACTGAGAGCGGGGTGTCGAGCGTTCGGAACGTGAAGCTGCCGTAGGAATCGGATCCTGACGCGAGGTTGGATCGTGTGGCCGCCGTGCACGGTTCCGAGACGTTGTACAAGCAGCTTCCCCGGAGCGAGTTGACCCGGGTGATCTGGGCGTCGCGGTCCGCGGAGATCGTGCCCGTGAATCGAGCGAGGACGATGGGGCTCCCGTCAGACTCCGTCAGCTTCGTGATCGTGAGCTCGGAGGTCTCGGGATCGCCGAAGAGCGGGTCTTCCGCCTCAATGATGAGGCAGTTCACCTCTTCCCCCTCGTCGTTCGTGCACGGCTTTCCTGTGGTCGTGGTGGTTCCGATCTCCAGCACGAGCGTCGCCAGCCGGTTGCGCTTCGTGAACAGGTTGATGAGGAAGTTGGCTCCATTCCGCGACAAGTCGTTGTGGAAGGCGCGCGACTCGACGAGCGTGCCATCGGCCTCGCGGACGTCCAGGGTCCAGTTGCCGGTGATGTGGATCCCGTTTCTGGGCTCGGATGGTTCCGCGTGATCCGCGTCTTGGGCAAGAGCGGGGCTCGCGAGCACGGCTGCGAGCACGAGGAAGGCGAGTGACTTCATGGGGGACAGGTGGGAGGGGATCGTTATGGCTAACACGGCGCGCGTGTCGGGGCTGTCATCGCGCCGCGACTTTTTTCTTCAACCGCCTCGGGACGAGAGTTGGACCACAGGCGCAAGCGCGGGAGGATACGTGCCGTGCGCTCCCGGTACCGGCCGTTATCTGAACGCGCGGCCCTCCTCCGCCTCGGTACCGAGGCGGGGGCACGCATGCTACACCGGCACCACCGTCGAGTAGGCCACGCGGCTCCAGACGAGGTGCGTGTCGGAGCGGCGGATCGCGGGGTCGGTCATCAGCATGCGCTGTGCCCAGGCCTCGTAACTCGGGAGATCCGGGGCGTGCACCACGAGGACGAAGTCGATCTCCCCAGAGACGGCATAGCATTGGGTCACCTCGGGAGCGTCCCGCATGCGCTGCCGGAACGCCGCGTCCGCTTCCAGACTTTCGTCGCCAAACGACACGTGCACGATGGCCTGGATGCCTCCAACCTGCGGCGCCACCAGGGAGACATCGGCCTGGATGACGCCGCTCGCGCGAAGCGCTTTGAGACGACGGCGGACGGCGGATGGAGACAACCCCACCTCGGTGCCGAGGTCGGCGTGGGTGCGCTGGTTGTTGCGCTGGACGAGGCGCAGGAGGGCACGGTCGAGGTCGTCGAGCATGGGGGCGGCGCGAAACGCCGGAGGCGGGCACGATGGCAGCGAAGATCGCCACCGAGGCGGCGAACATCGCGGCATCTCACCGGAGGCGCCCCCGTAGCCTCGGCCCCTCTCCACCACTCCGCCATGACTTCCCGACTCTTCCTCGCCCTCACGCTTCTCTTCTGCGCACCCGTCGCCGCCCAGGACTGGCAGCCGGTCTCCACGGGCACCCGCTTCGACGCAGCCCTGCACGGCGTCTGGCAAAGCCACGGCTACGGCTGGATCCTGACCGTCGAGGCGGAGCAGGCCCGGATGTACAACATCAGCCCCGCCGGATGCCTTCCCGACGATGAGACCAGCCAGTACCTCGCCGATGGCTCGGGGGTCTTCCGCCTCGATGGGGAGACCCTCCACCTGTCCGCGTTCGAAACGAACTCCTCGCGCTACACCTTCGACCGGCTCCCGGCGCTTCCCGCCGCGTGCGAGACCCCGCCCGGCACCACCCCGCGCGAGGTCTTCGACTACGCCTGGACGGTCATGAACCGGCACTACGCCTTCTTCGACCTCTACGGTGTGGACTGGCACGCCCGCTACGAGGCCATCGCGCCGACCCTCCGCGACGACACCTCGGACGAGGACCTGCGCGATGCCATCCTCGCGATGCTGGAGGACCTGGACGACAACCACCTCACCTTCTCGTGGGTCATCGACGGGAACGAGGACGACTATTCCGCGAGACCGCCTCGGCAGATCCGGTCGGCGTTGCGCGCGGCGTTCGCCGAGCAGGACGAGATCGAGAGCATCGGTCAGTTCGGCAACCAGTGGTTCTTCGCCAACCGCAACCGGATCCGCGACGAACTCCTCGGCGGCGCGTTCGAGACCGCCAGCGGCGGCAACGTCTTCTGGGGACGCATCGGAGACATCGGCTACCTCAACATTGCTGGAATGGGCGGCTTCGCGGAGACCGAGGACGACAGTGACGCCACGCTCGACGTGGAGGTCGCGGCGGTCCACGCCACGATGGAGCGCATCCTCGCGGACCTCGCCGACACGAAGGCGATGATCGTAGACGTGGCCCTCAACCAGGGCGGCTACGACGACGTGAGCCTCGCGATCTCCAGCCACTTCGCCTCGCGCCCGACGCCCGCCGTCACGAAGTACGCCCACACCGCGCCCGAGGCCACGCGACAGACACTCTCCGTCGTGCCGACAGGCACCGTCTACACCAAGCCGGTCGTCGTTCTCACGAGCGAGGTCACCGTCAGCGCTGCCGAGACGTTCACGATGCAGATGCGGGCGCTGCCGAACGTCACGCACGTCGGCGAGATGACACGCGGGGCGCTCTCGGACGTGCTGTTTCGCCCGCTTCCCAATGGCTGGATGCTGACGCTCTCCAACGAGGTCTACCTGGATCACCGGGGGATGCTGTGGGAGGGGCGCGGCGTTCCGCCGGAGGAGCCGATAGTGCTCTTTGCCGAGGGCAACATCCACGGCCACCTGGAGGCCATCGGGACCATCGCAGAGCGGTTGCAGGGCGAGTAGTCCCCTTCCGCCTCGGTGCCGAGGCGGTACACCTCCCGGATCGCCACGCCCGGTCTGATGGTGAGCGTCCGCCTCGGTGTCTGTGCCGCACCACCGAGGCGGACGAGCCCGCGCCTACCTTCGGTGCGTGCCGCTCTTCACCACCGCTCGCCTCTCGGTCCGCCGCTTCACCGAGGCGGACGCGCCCTTCGCGCTGGACCTGCTCACCGAGCCCGCGTGGCTGGAGCACATCGGCGACCGAGGCGTGCGTACGGTCGCCGATGCGCGGCACTACCTCCACACCGGACCGCTCGCGAGCTACGCCGCCTACGGGCACGGCCTCTACCGCGTCGCGCTCCGGGCCACCGATGAGCCCATCGGGATGTGTGGTCTCCTCTGCCGCGATGGGCTGGAGCACCCCGACCTGGGCTACGCGCTGCTCGAACGCTTCCATCGGCAGGGCTACGGGACGGAGGTCGCCCGCGCGACGCTGGCCTACGCCCGCCGCGACCTCGGGATGACCCGCGTGCTCGCCATCACGACCGAGGCGAACATCGGCTCGCAACGCGTCCTGGAGGCCATCGGGATGCATCTCCACGGCACAATCCTGCTCGCCGGGGACGCCGAGCCGAGCCTCCTCTACTC